>NZ_JCALDY010000033.1:0-40556 GCF_059813095.1 Mycobacterium sp. NGS22 | reverse complement strand
GGCCCGCCAACTCAGGTGCGGTAGACCATCCACAGCGGCAGCACGGAGTTGAGGTAGTCCATGAATTTCTTCAGCCCGACCCGATACTGCCCGTACCCGTAGGGATCCTCGGCGTATTCGGGGAACGCGATGCCGAGCCCGAACAGTCCGGGAGCGATGATGCCGTTCTGCGGGTTGTAATCCAGCACCCCCCACTGAGGCGTGGCCGGAAGCTCGCGGCGCTGGAACCCGACTGTGTAGACGACGCGGTCGCATTCGGCGAGCTTCTCGTCGAATTCCGCACTGCATACCCAATACCGCTCCAAGCGGTCCGGGTAGACGCCGTCGATGTTCTCCCGGGCCCATTCGGCGGCGCGGCCCTTGAGTCCGGTGTCGTCGAACAGAATCCAATCATCCAGGTACACAGCGTATTTGAGGGGACTTCGGTAGAAGTTGATCACCTTGGCCACCGGATGACGCAGCAGATGCGGCAACGCGATCATCGACGAGTGCGACGAGCCGAACACCGCCACCGTCGCACCCTCCAACGGCTCCTGCGCCAACAGCTCTGGATCGAGGGCGACCTGAACCGGAATCTCTTTCAGCTGCGGGTAGTCGAGCTTGGTCGGAACCGCACCGACCGCCAGAATGACGTTGGCGGAAACGATTTCGCCGTCGTCGGTCTCGATCCGCCACTGCCGGTTCTCCAGATACAGCGCGGTCGCCGTCGTCTGACACGCCGCCACCCGGTCGCGCAGGTGCCCGGTGACCCACAGCAGCGGATCCGCAACCAGCGCAAGGGCACACGTCTCCTCGGGATCGACTTCCCGCAGCGGCAACGGGGGCGCCTCGGAGAACCGGAAGGCGTCCGAACCGTTCAGGTATTCCAGAAACGTACCGGCGATGGTGTTGCTCGAGACCGACCGCCATCTGCCACCGAGGTCACCGGCGGTGAATGCTGGGTCTATCCACGCGATCTGCTCCGGCGCTATCCCGTAATCGAGGAGCCGTCCGACGCCCGCGATTCCCGCCGGGCCGGCTCCGATCACTGTCCACTCGTAGCGCGCCATGCACCACATATAGAGCACGGGCGACGAATTGCGAAACGGCTACCCGACCAGCCAGGCCGCGCTGTCCGCCGGCAACCGGCCGTCCGTCAACGGAGCGCTGGCGAGGATGACTTCGCCGGGCGGCAACGAAATCGGGCTGTCGCCGGCATTGAGTGCGCAGATCAGCTCCCCGCGGCGGCGGGCGAACACCAAGGCGTCCTCGGGGCCCGGCAGCCAGTCGATCTGGGTACCGTCGAATCCGTTACGCGCCCTGCGTAATTCGATCGCTCGACGGAAAAATGACAACGTCGACTCGTCGTCACGGAGCTGCTCTTCGACGGTGAGCCCGGCCCAGTCCGCCGGCATCGGCAGCCAGGTGTCCGGATTCGCCGAGAAGCCGAACGGGGGAGCGTCGCCCGACCACGGCATCGGCACCCGGCAGCGGTCGCGGCCGCGCTCGGTGTGCCCGGAGCGTTCCCACGTCGGATCCTGCAGTACCTCGTCGGGCAGATCCACGTCCGGCAGTCCGAGCTCTTCTCCGTTGTAGATGAACACCGCGCCGGGCAGGGCGAGCATCAGCATTGCCATGGCCCGCCCACGGCGCAGTCCCCGTTGGCCGCCGCCGTACCGGGTGACCTCGCGGCCGACGTCGTGATTGGACAGCGTCCAGGTCGGGGTGGCGTTTTCCAGTGCGGCCGCGTCCAGCGAATTCTGTATGGCGTCACGGATTTCGGTGGCGTCGAACTCGGTGCGGGTGAGCCGGAAGTTGAAGCCGAGGTGCAGTTCGTCCGGGCGGAGGTACTCGGCCCACTGCGCGTTGTCGTGCACCCACACCTCGCCGACGGTGACCGCTTCGGGGTAGTCGTCCATGACCGCGCGGATGTCGCGGTGGATCGCGTGCACGTTCGGCCGGTTGAAGCGCGGGTCGTCGTCGGTGTGCCGCAGCACCTCGGGGACGTCCGGACAGTCCGGCAGCCCCTGGGGCTTGGCCATCCCGTGCGCCACGTCGATGCGGAAGCCGTCCACGCCGCGTTCCAGCCAGAACCGCAGCGTCTTTTCGAAGTCGTCGAAGATCTCCGGGTTGTCCCAGTTCAAATCCGGCTGTTCGGTGTCGAACAAGTGCAGATACCACTGCCCGGGGTTGCCGTCCGGTTCGACCACCCGGGTCCAGGCCGGCCCACCGAACACCGACTCCCAGTTGTTGGGCGGCAACAATCCGTCGGGACCGCGCCCGTCACGGAAGAAATACCGGTCGCGAGCCTCGCTGCCGGGCCCGGCGGCCAGCGCCGCTTGAAACCACGGATGCGCCGAACTGGTGTGGTTGGGCACCACGTCCATGGTGACTTTGATGCCGCGGGCATGCGCCGCGGCGATCAACCGCTCGAAGGCGGCCATCCCGCCGAACAGCGGGTCGATGTCGCGGGGGTCGGCGACGTCGTAACCGTGGTCGGCCATCGGCGACACGGTCACCGGGTTGACCCAGATCCCGTCCACGCCGAGCTGTCGCAGGTAGTCCAGACGGTCGGCCAGGCCATCGAGGTCGCCGACGCCGTCACCGTTGCTGTCGGCGAACGAGCGGGGATAGACCTGGTAGAACACCGCGGACCGCCACCATTGAGTCGTCATCAGAACGCGGAGTTGACCAAAGAGTGGGCCGCCATCTCCAGGTACTGCAGCAACTGGCGCCGGTGCTCGTCGTCCAAGGTCTGCGAATCGATGGACGCGACCGCGGTGTGCATGCAGCGCAACCACGCGTCGCGTTCGATCGGAGTGATCCGGAACGGCATGTGCCGCATCCGCAACCGGGGATGCCCGCGCCGGTCCGAATAGGTGCGCGGCCCACCCCAGTACTGCTCCAGGAACATCCGTAGGCGTTCCTCGGCGCCGGTGAGATCCTCCTCCGGATACAACGGCCGCAGGATCTCGTCCTCGGCGACCTGCTCGTAGAAGCGCGCCACGATCGCGTCGAAGGTCGCGGCGCCGCCGACTGCGTCGTAAAAAGACTCTGGTGTTTGTTCCATCGTCTTCCATTGGAACAAACGATGTGGGCCACCCCCGCGACGAGGCACAGACACCGCCCGCTGTTCACCGGCTCGACACGGCGTGGCCGACACAAATGTCGTGCGATCGGCAGCAAATCATGGTGGACTGTCGGCGGAGGATTTATGGCGCAGCGCAACAAACGTCGTGGCCACCGCAATGTCGGTGTCGGGGCAAATGGAACCGGGCCAGCGACCGCGTCATGTCTGCACAGCGTCACCTCGGAAAACGCGACCACCCCCACCCAGAACGCTTCGATCTGGAATCGCCGCCGGGTGCTGCTGCTGAACTCCACCTACGAGCCGCTCACCGCCTTGCCGTTGCGCCGCGCCATCGTGATGGTGATCTGCGGCAAGGCCGACGTGGTGCACGCCGACCCCACCGGCCCGGTCATCCACTCCGCGACCAGGTCGATCGCCGTCCCGTCGGTGATTCAGTTGCGGACCTATGTCCGGGTGCCGTATCGGGCCCGGGTGCCGATGACGCGGGCGGCGCTGATGCATCGCGACCGGTTCTGCTGCGCATACTGCGGCGCCAAGGCCGACACCGTCGACCATGTGGTGCCCCGCAGCCGGGGCGGTGGCCACTCCTGGGAGAACTGCGTCGCTTGCTGCTCGACGTGCAACCATCGCAAGGGCGACAAGTTGTTGACCGAACTCGGTTGGTCGTTGCGACGGGCGCCGTTGCCACCCACCGGCCAGCACTGGCGGCTGCTGTCGACGGTCAAAGAGTTGGACCCGCACTGGGCGCGCTATCTGGGTGAGGGCGCGGCCTGATTTCTTGGGCGCCAGGTGTGCCGGTCGCGCCTCGGGTGGGATACGGTTTGCCTCGTGAACTCTATGGAGATGCACCTGATAATTGTCGGGATTCCCCTGTTGCTGTTCGGCTTGCTGATGTTGGCGTACATGACCCGCAAAGGGCCGCACCCCGCAACCTATGACCTGTCGGAAAAGTGGACCCACCCGCCGATTCTGTGGGCGGCTACCGACGAGGCCGTCGGTGGTGCCCACGGCGGACACGGCGCGGAGTTCACGGTAGGAGGTGGCGCAAGTGGCACATGGTGAGGTTGCGACGATCGATCCTGCCGACCTGCCGAAGGGGTCGGTGATCACCGCCAGCGGACGGATTTCGGCGGTCACCGAACCCGGTGAGCTCTCGGTGCACTACCCGTTCCCGATCAACGACCTGGTCAAGGTGGACGACGCGTTGGTGTACGCGTCGCGGGCGTCCAAGGCGCGCTTCGCCGTTTACCTCGGTGACCTCGGCAGCGACACCGCCGCCCGGGCACGCGAGATCCTGGCCAAGGTCCCCACACCGAACAATGCGGTGCTGCTCGCGGTGTCGCCGAACCAGAGCGTGATCGAGGTCGTCTACGGAGCAGACGTGCGTGGTCGTGGGGCGGAGTCCGCGGCGCCGCTCGGCGTCGCAGCCGCGTCCTCGGCTTTCGAGCAGGGCAACCTGATCGACGGGCTGGTCGACGCGATCCGGGTGCTCAGCGGGGGAATCTCCCGGCCCTAATCTCTTTCCGCGCTGTCGAACTTGCGCGCGCGCAGCGATCGCTTCACGCCGGCCTGACCTTCCAGCACCAGCCTGCGCAGGGCGGGAGGAACCTCCGGGTCCGCCAGGAACCTGTCGGCGGCGGCAATCGCCTCCTCGGAGATGTCGGAGTAGGGATACAGGCCGATCACCACCGACTGCGCGACTTCGCTGGACCGCCGCGCCCAGACGCCCGCGATCGCGGCGAAATAGCGCTCGGTGAACGGCTTGAGCAACTCGCCCTGTCCCGGCGCGCCGATACCGGCGATCATGGCCCGGCTGAGGGCATTGGCCAGGGTGTCGTCCTCGACGACGGTGGTGAACGTGTCCTCCTTGACGCCGATCTGCGGGCGCGCCGCCGAGGCCTGCGCACCGTGTCGCTTGCCGGCCGCGGTCGGGTCGCTCCGTACTTCAGCATCAATACGCGGGGTTTCCGGGCCGTCGGCATCGATAACGCCGGCGGCGGCCAACGCGATCACCACCCGCCACCGCAGGTCGGTGTCGACGTCCAAACCGGCCAGTCCCTGCTCGGCGGGATCGCTCTCGAGCAGGGCTTCCAAGACGTCGGTGTGCCGCGGTGACAGCACCGACGACAGCAGGGAGTTGACGTATGCGAGCTGATGGTCGGATCCGGGTTCGGCGCCGCGCGCCAATTCCAGCAACCGATCCGCAAGTTGCGGCCAACCGTGCTCGCGTGCCCAACCCGGATCCGCGTAGGAGCCGACCGCCGTCTGCGCCTGCAGCAGCAGCCGCTGCAGCACCGTGACCTCGCTCTCGGCCTGGATCCCACCCAGTACCAGTGACACGAAATCGCGGGCGCGCAGTTCGGCTTCACGCGTCATCTCCCAGGCCGCCGACCACACCAGCGTGCGCGGCAACGGCTCGGCGATGTCGGCGATACGGTCCAGGGCCGTCCGCAACGATTCCGGGTCCAGGCGCAGTGCGCAGTAGGTGAAGTCGTCGTCGTTGACCAGGACCAGTTTGCCGCGTGAGATACCAAGCAGCGCAGGAACTTCCGTACTCGGACCGTCGACGTCCAGTTCCTCCCGGTGGACCCGGACCAGCTTGCCCTGAGAAGAATCTTCGTCGTAGATGCCGATCGCTATCCGGTGTACCCGGGTCTCACCCGCGCCCGGCGCGGCACCGCTCTGGGTGACCGCGAACCGGGTGAACTTGCCGTCGTCGTCGACGTCGAAATCGGCACGCAGGGTGTTCAACCCGGTGGTCCGCAACCATTGCTGCCCCCAGTCGGACAGGTCGCGTCCCGACGCCTTCTCCAACGCTGCGACGAGATCGCTGAAAGTCGCATTGCCGAAGGCGTGCGTCTGGAAGTAGTCCCGCAAGCCGGCCAGGAAATGGTCCAGACCCACGTAGGCGACCAGCTGCTTGAGCACCGACGCGCCCTTGGCGTAGGTGATGCCGTCGAAGTTCACCTCGACCGCGTGCAGGTCGGGGATGTCGGCGGCGATCGGATGGGTGGAGGGCATCTGGTCCTGGCGGTAGGCCCACGACTTCTCCACGGTCGCAAAGGTTGTCCACGCTTCGGTGTACTCCGTCGACTCGGCCTGGCACAGCACCGAGGCGAACGTGGCGAAAGATTCGTTGAGCCACAAGTCATCCCACCACGTCATGGTGACCAGGTCGCCGAACCACATGTGGGCCATTTCGTGCAGCACCGTCTCCGCGCGCCGCTCATACGAGGCGCGGGTGACCTTGCTGCGAAAGACGTAATCCTCCAGGAACGTCACCGCGCCGGCGTTTTCCATTGCGCCGGCGTTGAATTCAGGCACGAACAGTTGGTCGTACTTACCGAAGGCGTAGGGCAGCCCGAAGTTGTTGTGATAGAAGCCGAATCCCTGTTTGGTCTCGGTGAACAACCGCTCGGCGTCCATGAACGGCGCCAGCGAGGCACGGCAGTAGATGCCCAACGGGATTTCGCCGTGCTCGTCGCTGTACGTGTCGTTCCATACGGCGTACGGCCCGGCGATCAATGCCACCAGATAGGTGCTCATCCGTGGAGTGGTGGCGAATGTGTGCACTTTGGCGGTCTCGGCGTCCGAGACGCTGCTGGGCGCCCCGTTGGAGACCACCTGCCAGTGCGCGGGCGCCGTCACCTGAATGTCGAAGGTGGCTTTGAGGTCGGGCTGGTCGAAGCAGGCGAACATGCGCTTGGCGTCGGCGGTTTCGAACTGGGAGTACAGATACGTTTCGTCGTCGACCGGGTCGACGAAGCGGTGCAGTCCCTCGCCGGTATTGGAATAGCGGCAGTCGGCGTCCACCACCACGACGTTGCGATCGGCCAACCCGCGCAACGGGATTCCGGTCGATTCGTCGTAACCGGACAGGTCGATGCCCTGCCCGTTGAGGGTCGCGCTGTGCACGGTGTCGGCGGCGATGTCGATGACCGTGTCGGCACCGGCAAGTGCGTCGAACACCACCGTGGTGCTGGAGCGGAAGGTGCGTGCGCCGGGGGCGCCCCTACCGTCGGTGACGTCGAGGTTGATCTGATAGCTGTGCACGGTGACCAGCGCGGCGCGTTCGACCGCCTGGTCCCGGGTGAGGTTGGGAAGTGCCACGCGCTCCAACATATCGGCTGGGCGTGCGGCGTTCCGGGTGAGCGGGAACAGTCGGCCCGCGACTACGGTTGTGTCTGAGCGGACCGTCCCGTCCCTGACCGCATAGGAGAGGACCGCAGCATGCCCGAAAAGTCCGCCTCGAAAGACAAAGCCGATTTCTGGTTCGACCCGCTCTGTCCGTGGTGCTGGATCACCTCCCGCTGGATCCTGGAGGTGGAAAAGGTCCGCGACATCGAGGTGAACTTCCACGTGATGAGCCTCGCCGTGCTCAACGAGAACCGCGAAGACCTGCCCGAGCAGTACCGGGAGATGATGGCCAGAGCCTGGGGCCCGGTACGGGTGGCGATCGCCGCCGAACAGGCCCACGGTGCCAAGGTGCTGGACCCGCTCTACACCGCGATGGGCACTCGGATCCACAACGAAGGCAACAAAGACCTCGACGAAGTCATCCAGCTGGCCCTGGCCGACGCCGGGTTACCCGCCGAACTGGCCGAAGCCGCCAGCAGCGACGCCTACGACGAAGCCCTGCGCAAGAGCCACCACGCCGGCATGGACGCGGTAGGCCCTGACGTGGGCACCCCGACCATCCACGTCAACGGGGTGGCGTTCTTCGGTCCGGTGATGTCGAAGATCCCGCGCGGCGAGGAAGCCGGCAAGTTGTGGGACGCCTCGGTCATTTTCGCGTCCTATCCACATTTCTTCGAGCTCAAGCGAACTCGCACCGAGTCGCCCCAGTTCGACTAGCCGATGCGGGCGCCGGTCGCGCGCTGATGCACAATGTCCGGCATGCGCGTCTACCTGGGTGCCGACCATGCCGGATTCGAGCTCAAACAGCAGATCATCGAGCACCTGAAGAAGACCGGACACGAGCCGATCGACTGCGGCGCCTTCAGTTACGACGCCGAAGACGACTATCCGGGCTTTTGCATCGCTGCCGCCGCCCGCACGGTGGCCGACCCGGACAGTTTGGGCATCGTGCTCGGCGGGTCCGGCAACGGTGAACAGATCGCGGCCAACAAGGTGCCCGGAGCACGCTGCGCGCTGGCATGGAGTGTGGAGACCGCGGCACTGGCCCGCCAACACAACAACGCCCAGCTGATCGGGATCGGCGGGCGCATGCACACCGTCGACGAGGCGCTGGCGATCGTCGACGCGTTTCTGTCCACGCCGTGGTCGAAAGTCGAACGCCACCAACGACGTATCGACATTCTCGCCGAGTACGAGCGCACCCACCAAGCCCCGCCGGTGCCCGGTTCGACGTCCTGAAAGGTGTGAGCGCCTGTGCCCGAGGGGCATACCCTGCACCGGCTCGCCCGGCTGCACCAGCGCCGGTTCGGCGGTGCCCCGGTAGCGGTATCGAGCCCGCAGGGCCGGTTCACCGACGCCGCCGTCGTCGACGGGCAAGTGCTGCGTCGTGCCAGCGCCTGGGGTAAGCACCTGTTCCACCACTACGCCAACGGCTCAGTGGTACACGTGCATCTGGGTTTGTACGGCGCCTTCACCGAATGGGAGCGACCCGACGACGGGTCGGTGCCGGAACCGGTCGGGCAGGTCCGGATGCGCATGGTCGGGTCCGAATACGGCACCGACCTGCGCGGCCCGACGGTGTGTGAACTGCTGGACGTGAGTCAGGTCGACGACGTGGTCGCCAGGCTGGGTCCCGACCCGCTGCGCGCCGACGCCGACCCGGCCTGGCCGTGGGCACGAATCAGCAAGTCGCGCAGGCCGATTGGCGCGCTGCTGATGGACCAGACCGTCATCGCCGGGGTAGGCAACGTCTACCGCAACGAGTTGCTGTTCCGGCACAACATCGACCCGCACCGGATCGGACAGAACATCTCCGAGGCGGAGTTCGCCGCGGCGTGGACCGACCTGCTGGCTTTGATGAAGGTCGGGTTGCGGCGCGGCAAGATCGTGGTGGTCCGGCCAGAACACGACCACGGCGCACCTTCCTACGCACCCGGACGACCCCGCACCTACGTGTACCGGCGCGCCGGCGATCCGTGCCGGGTGTGCGGAGAGACGGTCCGGACCGCGGTGCTGGAAGGCCGAAATCTGTTCTGGTGCCCGACCTGTCAAACCTGACGGCCAGGTTGTTCAGTCGCCGCTCGGGATCACACCGAGTGCCCGGTAGACCTCGTTGCTCAGGGCGACGCTGCGCGGGTCGGCGTTGGCTTTGCTGGCGTCGAACCGGTTGGACACGTACCCGTATCCGATCCGGTGTTCTAAGTCGACGAACGCGAACGATCCGCCCAGTCCGCCGTGGCCGAACATCTTCGGGTTCGGGCCGTTGATGCAGCGCTGGTTGAGCATGTAGCCCAGGCCCCAGCCGTGGTCGGCGACGCGGGGTCCCAGCACGAGATCGGGCTCGAATCCGCCCTGGCATTCGCGGACCAGGTCCATGTGCTCGCGGCTGAACAGCTTCTCCTGGGCCAGCGCGTTGTAGAACGTCGCCATGCCCAGCGCGGACACCTGGCCGTTGGTGCCGGGGAACTCCAGTCGGCGCCACAGCTGCAGGTTCTCGGTGTCCAGGTCGTCGTCGGCGAGGAATCCCATCGAGATCGCCATCCCCGCCTTCGGGTGCTCTTGCAGGCTGGTCGGGTAGCCGGGTGCGTTCAGTTCGGCCAGCAACTGCCGACCGGTCGGCTTGTTCACCCGCTCGGCGCAACGCGACTGCTCGGCGTCGGTCAGACCGATGTGGACCTCGGCGCCGATCGGTTCGGCGATTTCGGTGCGCAGGTACTGGCCGACGGTGCGGCCCGTGACGCGGCGGAACACCTCGCCGAGGATGAAGCCATAAGTGGTCATGTGGTAGCCCTGCGCGGTGCCCGGCTCCCACCAGGGTTCGGCGACGGCGAGCTGCTCGCAGACGTAATCCCAATCGAGCAGTTGCTCGGTGGTCAGCCGGGTCCGCGGCCCGATCACGCCGGACCGGTGGCTCATCACCATGGCCAGCGTGATGTCGCGCTTGCCGGCCTGCCCGAACTCGGGCCAGTAGCGGGCCACCGGGGCGTGCAGGTCCAGTTCGCCGCGGTCGGCGAGCTGGTGCACGCAGGTGGACGTCAGACCCTTGGTGCCGGACAGCACCGTGGTGAGCGTGTCCACCTGCCACGGCCGAGTGCGGGCGGCGTCGGCGAAACCACCCCACAGGTTGACGACCAGATTCCCGTCGACCCAGACCGCGACCGCCGCGCCGACCTCGTCGCGCAGCACGAAATTGCGCTCGAACGCGTCGCGCACCCCGGCGTACTCCGACGCGCATGAGCCTTTGATATCGACGTCGCTCATGGCGCCTTTCTGTCAAGCAAAAATTCGCCCAGAGCGGGCGACGGGAATCGAACCCGCGTAGCTAGTTTGGAAGACTAGGGCTCTACCATTGAGCTACGCCCGCGTGAATCAGTCGAGCAAGACATTACGTGGTGGCGGACATCGAATCTAATCGACGCTGTCGCGTGACCGCTCCGTGAGGTTCTGGGTGCCTGGAGGTCGGTGCGTGCCCGGCGTTGCCGGGCCGTAGGATCGCGAGGTCAGCGCGGGGTGTAGCGCAGCTTGGTAGCGCATCCGCTTTGGGAGCGGAAGGCCGCAGGTTCAAATCCTGTCACCCCGACCAGCCAGACAAAGCGCACCCAGCGCGCCGGAACCAACACATCGAGGAGCACGCCGTGAAAAGCACCGTCAAGCAGTTGAGCCCCACCCGGGTTCGCATCAACGTGGAGGTGCCGTTCACCGAACTCGAACCCGATTTCCAGCGCGCCTACAAGGAGTTGGCCAAGCAGGTCCGGCTGCCCGGGTTCCGGCCCGGCAAGGCGCCGGCCCGGCTGCTGGAGGCCCGCTTCGGCCGCGAGGCACTGCTCGACCAGGTCATCGAAGAGGCGGTGCCCAGCCGTTACGGCCAGGCGCTCACCGAGTCCGACGTGCAACCGATCGGTCGGCCCAACATCCAGGTGACCAAGAAGGAGTACGGCGAGGAGCTGCAGTTCTTCGCCGAGGTCGACGTCCGTCCCAAACTGGAGATTCCCGACCTGGACGCGCTGAGCGTCTCGGTCGATCCGATCGAGGTCACCGACGCCCAGGTCGAGGCCGAACTGGATTCGCTGCGCGCCCGGTTCGGCACCCTGACCGGGGTGGACCGGACGGTGTTGATGGAGGACTTCGTCTCCATCGACCTGTCGGCGACGGTGGACGGCGAGGACGTGCCCGGTGCCGCGGCCGAGGGACTGTCCCATGAAGTCGGTTCCGGGCGGCTCATCGCAGGTCTGGACAACGCGGTCATCGGACTGGGGGTGGACGAGTCCAAGACCTTCACCGCCAAGCTGGCCACCGGCGAGCACGCCGGCAAGGACGCCGAGGTGACGGTCACCGTCAGATCGATCAAGGAACGCGAACTGCCTGAGCCCGACGACGAATTCGCCCAGCTCGCCAGCGAATTCGACACCATCGACGAACTCCGCGACAGTCTGCGCGAGCAGGTGCGCAACACCAAGCGGGCGCAGCAGGCCGACCAGATCCGTGAGGCGGCGCTGGACGCGCTGCTCGAGCGGGTCGACGTCCCGGTCCCGGACGCGGTGGTGCGCTCCCAGATCGAGGAGACCCTGCAGGCCGCGATGAGCGGTCTCAACCAGGATCAGGACAAGTTCGCCGAGGTGCTCGAGCAGCAGGGTTCCTCCCGCGAGGAGTTCGACGCCGAAGCTCGGGTCGCCGCGGAGAAGAACGTGAAGCGCCAGCTGCTGCTGGACGCCATCGCCGACGAACTCGACGTTCAGGTCGGGCAGGAGGACCTCACCGAACGGTTGGTGATGACATCGCGGCAATACGGCATCGAGCCGCAGCAGCTGTTCGCCTACCTGCAGGAGAACAACCAGCTGGCGGCCATGTTCGCCGACGTGCGACGCGGTTTGGCCCTCGCGGCGGTGATCGAGAAGGCGACGGTCACCGACAAGGACGGCAACGAGATCGACGCCAGCGAGTTCTTCGGCAAGCGGCACGCCGGGCACGACCACGACCACGACCACGACCATGACCATGACCACGACGATGACCACGACCACGAGCACGAGGCTGACGAAACCGACGACGTCGAAACCGACGACGCGGACGAGACCGACGACGCCGGCGAGGCAGACAACCCCACTGCATGACGCTGTGAGCGAACGCGCCCGTCTCGAGTAGTCCACGGGCGGGTCCGGTTGGTTAGTGTCGGTGCAACGAGCAGAAAAGAAAGTAGGTGTCCCCGCGGTGGGCAAAATGACTGACATGCGTTCGAACTCGGTGGGTCTCAACCTCACGGACTCGGTCTATGAGCGCTTGCTCGCCGAGCGCATCATCTTCCTGGGTTCGGAGGTGAACGACGAGGTCGCCAACCGGTTGTGCGCCCAGATCCTGCTGCTCGCGGCCGAGGACGGCGACAAGGACATCAACCTCTACATCAACTCGCCGGGCGGATCGATCAGCGCCGGCATGGCCATATACGACACGATGGTGCTGGCGCCCTGCGACATCGCCACCTACGCGATGGGTATGGCCGCGTCGATGGGCGAATTCCTGTTGGCGGCTGGCACCAAGGGCAAGCGTTACGCGCTGCCGCACGCTCGGATCCTGATGCACCAGCCGCTCGGTGGCGTCACCGGTAGCGCGGCCGACATCGCCATTCAGGCCGAGCAGTTCGCCGTGATCAAGAAGGAAATGTTCCGGCTCAACGCCGAATTCACCGGCCAGTCGATCGAACGCATCGAAGCGGACTCGGACCGCGACCGCTGGTTCACCGCGCAGGAAGCCCTCGAATACGGCTTCGTCGACCACATCATCACCCGCGCCGCTCACATCAGCAACGGAGAAGTCCAGTGAATCCTCAGACCCAGCCTCAGGCGCGCTACATCCTGCCGTCGTTCATCGAGCACTCCAGCTTCGGCGTCAAGGAATCCAACCCGTACAACAAGCTGTTCGAGGAACGCATCATCTTCCTCGGGGTGCAGGTCGACGACGCGTCGGCCAACGACATCATGGCGCAGCTGCTGGTGCTCGAGTCCCTCGATCCGGACCGCGACATCACCATGTACATCAACTCCCCGGGCGGCGGCTTCACCTCGCTGATGGCGATCTACGACACCATGCAGTACGTGCGGGCCGACATCCAGACCGTCTGCCTGGGTCAAGCCGCTTCGGCCGCCGCCGTGCTGCTGGCCGCCGGAACCCCGGGCAAGCGGATGGCGCTGCCCAACGCGCGGGTACTGATCCACCAGCCGTCGCTGTCGGGAGTCATCCAGGGACAGTTCTCCGACCTGGAGATCCAGGCCGCCGAGATCGAGCGGATGCGCACGCTGATGGAGACCACCTTGGCCCGGCACACCGGCAAGGACGCCGAGGTGATCCGCAAGGACACCGACCGCGACAAGATCCTTACCGCCGAGGACGCCAAGGACTACGGGATCATCGACACCGTTCTCGAATACCGGAAGCTGTCCGCGCAGAACGCCTGACGCCTCGCCGAACGTGTCGCCACTGCGAAAAACCGGCCGGATTTTGACAGTGGTTACACGCTCGACGGATCGCACCGCCGGGGCACGGCGTCCACTGTAGGGTTGGTGCCGGAAGCGGCCCGCCGGCCTCGCCGGCGTAACGACCGCGACACGCCAGAGACACGGATTGCGCGTCTCGACGAGTGCCGGACGCCGACGGGAGATATGTTGCTTTCGCACGAGAAAGCGCGAATATCCAGTGAATATCAAGCAAGCTATTCGGTGTTAACGGTCGCGGCGGGCCGGAACTAACGGGTAGCGTCGTGGGATACACGCGGCAGGCAAGACGATACGGCGACACAGGAAGTAGGCCCTGAAGCATCATGGCGCGCATCGGAGACGGCGGTGACTTGCTGAAGTGCTCGTTCTGCGGGAAGAGCCAGAAGCAAGTCAAGAAACTCATCGCGGGTCCCGGGGTGTACATCTGTGATGAATGCATCGACCTGTGCAACGAGATCATCGAAGAGGAGCTCGCCGACGCCGACGACGTCAAGCTCGACGAACTGCCCAAGCCGATCGAGATCCGGGATTTCCTGGAGGGCTACGTCATCGGCCAGGACACCGCGAAGCGGACGCTGGCCGTCGCCGTCTACAACCACTACAAGCGCATCCAGGCCGGCGAGAAGGGCCGCGACTCGCGCTACGAGCCCGTCGAGCTGACCAAGTCCAACATCCTGATGCTCGGCCCCACCGGCTGCGGCAAGACCTACCTGGCCCAGACGCTGGCCAAGATGCTCAACGTGCCGTTCGCCATCGCCGACGCCACCGCGTTGACCGAGGCCGGCTACGTCGGTGAGGACGTCGAGAACATCCTGCTCAAGCTCATCCAGGCCGCCGACTATGACGTGAAGCGCGCCGAAACCGGCATCATCTACATCGACGAGGTGGACAAGATCGCCCGCAAGAGCGAGAACCCCTCGATCACCCGCGACGTCTCCGGCGAAGGCGTCCAGCAAGCGCTGTTGAAGATCCTCGAAGGCACTCAGGCGTCGGTGCCTCCGCAGGGCGGTCGCAAGCACCCGCACCAGGAGTTCATCCAGATCGACACCACCAACGTGCTGTTCATCGTCGCGGGTGCGTTCGCCGGCCTGGAGAAGATCATCTACGAACGAGTCGGCAAGCGGGGTCTGGGCTTCGGTGCCGAGGTGCGTTCCAAGGCCGAGATCGACACCACCGACCACTTCGCCGAAGTGATGCCCGAGGACCTGATCAAGTTCGGCTTGATCCCCGAGTTCATCGGCCGCCTCCCCGTCGTCGCATCGGTGACCAACCTGGACAAGGAGTCGTTGGTCAAGATCCTGTCTGAGCCGAAGAACGCGCTGGTCAAGCAGTACACGCGGCTGTTCGAGATGGACAACGTGGAACTGGAGTTCACCGGCGACGCCCTCGAAGCGATCGCCGACCAGGCCATCCACCGCGGCACCGGCGCCCGCGGTCTGCGCGCGATCATGGAAGAAGTCCTGTTGCCGGTGATGTACGACATCCCGAGCCGCGACGACGTCGCGAAAGTGGTCGTCACCAAGGAGACGGTGCAGGACAACGTGCTGCCGACCATCGTGCCCCGCAAGCAATCCCGCAGCGAGCGTCGCGACAAGACCGCCTGAGCGCCCTCCCGCACCCGCGCCGCTCCGTGACCGGCGTAACGAAAGTGACCAAAACCACAGTTTTTCTGTCGACGACCGCCTCCGCCGCGCTGACTTCGGCTTTTACCTGCGTACTCGCCGGTAACGAGGTGCGGGAGGTCGAACAGACATCCTTAGAGAAGTGTCATAATTGGTACCGCCAGTGACACCAAATAAGTGTCAGCGGAGACGGCACTTCGGCGCGCTTAATCTTTGAGCTGCAGCGGGGTGCCGGTCCGGGACAGCAGATGGAAGGCGGAGACGTGGATCCGAACGGCAACGGTGCCGGGACAGAGTCTCAGAATGGGTCCGGACGGCAGCGCCTGGAAAACGTCGTTATCCGGTTCGCGGGGGACTCCGGCGACGGCATGCAGTTGACCGGCGACCGGTTCACCTCCGACGCAGCGCTGTTCGGCAACGACCTCGCCACCCAGCCCAACTATCCCGCCGAGATCCGCGCTCCCGCAGGGACATTGCCGGGCGTCTCGTCGTTCCAGATCCAGATCGCCGACTACGACATCCTGACCGCCGGGGACCGGCCCGACGTGCTGGTCGCCATGAACCCGGCGGCACTGAAGGCCAATATCGGCGACCTGCCGCGCGGTGGAATGGTGATCGTGAATTCCGACGAGTTCACCAAGCGCAACCTGACGAAAGTCGGCTACGTCACCAACCCGCTGGAGACTGACGAACTCGAGGAATACGTCGTCCACTCCGTCGCGATGACCACGCTCACGCTGGGCGCCGTCGAATCGATCGGCGCGACGAAAAAGGACGGCCAGCGCGCCAAGAACATGTTCGCGCTGGGCTTGCTGTCGTGGATGTACGGACGCCCGATCCAGACCAGCGAGAACTTCATCCGGGAGAAGTTCGTCCGTAAGCCCGACGTCGCCGAGGCCAATGTGCTGGCCCTGAAGGCGGGCTGGAATTACGGCGAAACGACCGAGGCTTTCGGTACCACCTACGAAGTCTCCAAGGCCTCGCTGCCGGCCGGCGAGTACCGGCAGATATCCGGCAACACCGCGCTGGCCTACGGCATCGTCGCGGCCGGGCAGTTGGCCGACAAGCAGGTGGTGTTGGGCAGCTACCCGATCACCCCGGCCTCCGACATCCTGCATGAGCTGTCCAAACACAAGAACTTCAACGTCATCACCTTCCAGGCCGAAGACGAGATCGGCGGCATCTGCGCGGCCATCGGCGCCTCCTACGGCGGTGCCCTGGGCGTCACCAGCACGTCGGGTCCGGGGATCTCGCTGAAATCCGAGGCGCTCGGTCTGAGCGTGATGACCGAGCTGCCGCTGATCGTCATCGACGTCCAGCGCGGCGGACCCTCCACCGGTCTGCCCACCAAGACCGAACAAGCCGACCTGCTGCAGGCGCTGTTCGGGCGCAACGGCGAGTCGCCGGTCGCCGTGGTGGCGCCGCGCTCGCCTTCGGACTGCTTCGAGACCGCCCTCGAGGCCGTGCGGATCGCGGTGTCGTACCACACCCCGGTGATCGTGTTGTCCGACGGCGCGATCGCCAACGGTTCCGAGCCGTGGCGCGTCCCGGACGTCAGTTCACTGAAGCCGATCAAGCACGTCTTCGCCGAGCCCGGGAAGCCGTTCCAGCCGTACGCTCGGCATCCCGACACCCTCGCCCGGCAGTTCGCGGTGCCCGGCACACCCGGCCTGGAACACCGCATCGGTGGCCTGGAGGCGGCCAATGGCTCCGGCGCCATCTCCTACGAGCCGGTCAATCACGACCTGATGGTTCGGATACGCCAGGCCAAGATCGACGGCATCAGTGTCCCGGATCTCGAAGTGGACGACCCGACCAACGACGCCGAACTGCTGCTGATCGGCTGGGGCAGTTCCTACGGGCCGATCGGCGAAGCCTGCCGCCGGGCGCGGCGAAAGGGCATCAAGGTCGCGCACGCCCACCTGCGCTACCTCAACCCGTTCCCGGCCAACCTCGGGGACGTGCTGCGTCGTTACCCGCAGGTGGTGTGCCCGGAGATGAACCTGGGTCAGCTGGCCATGCTGCTGCGGGCGAAGTACCTGGTGAACGTGCAGTCGGTGAGCAAAGTGCATGGGCTGGCGTTCCTGGCCGACGAAGTGGGGCGCATCATCCGTGCCGCGCTGGGTGGCACGTTGGCCGAGATCGAACAGGACAAGGCAATGGTCGCCAAACTGGGTGCGGCAACGGTCGGCGCGGGAGCATGAAGCCCGGCGGCGATGCGATAGAGGAGGAGCGGCGCAAATGACCAGCCTGATCGGCACAGACCTCGGCGTCACGGCCAAGCCGACCAAGAACGACGGGGTGCCCACGCTGTCTGTTGAAGACCAGCCCCAGAAGGGCAAGGACTTCACCAGCGACCAGGAAGTGCGCTGGTGCCCAGGCTGTGGTGACTACGTCATCCTCAACACCATCCGCAACTTCCTGCCCGAACTGGGCCTGCGTCGCGAGAACATCGTCTTCATCAGCGGCATCGGCTGCTCCAGCAGGTTCCCGTACTACCTGGAGACCTACGGTTTCCACTCGATTCACGGCCGCGCCCCCGCCATCGCCACCGGCCTGGCCCTGGCCCGCGAGGACCTGTCG
The DNA here is from genome assembly GCF_059813095.1 of Mycobacterium sp. NGS22. Lineage (NCBI taxonomy): Bacteria > Bacillati > Actinomycetota > Actinomycetes > Mycobacteriales > Mycobacteriaceae > Mycobacterium > Mycobacterium sp. NGS22. Next base: position 22,656 of record NZ_JCALDY010000033.1, on the reverse strand, counting down.
GTATGGGTGGTCACCGGCGACGGAGACGCGTTGTCGATCGGTGGCAACCACTTGATCCACGCGCTGCGCCGCAACGTCAACATCACCATCTTGTTGTTCAACAACCGGATCTACGGACTGACCAAGGGCCAGTACTCGCCCACCTCGGAGGTCGGCAAGGTTACCAAGTCCACGCCCATGGGTTCGCTGGATCACCCCTTCAACCCGGTGTCGCTCGCGGTGGGCGCCGAGGCGACCTTCGTCGGCCGCGCGCTGGACTCCGACCGCGCCGGACTGTCCGAGGTACTGCGGGCCGCCGCCCAGCACCGCGGCGCCGCACTGGTCGAGATCATGCAGGACTGCCCGATCTTCAACGACGGCTCGTTCGACGCGCTGCGCAAGGAGGGCGCCGAGGAGCGGGTGATCAAGGTAAGCCACGGCGAGCCGATCGTCTTCGGCGGCAACGGGGAGTACTGCGTGGTGAAGTCGGGCTTCGGGCTCGAAGTCGCCAAGACCGCCGACGTCTCGGTGGACGAGATCGTCGTGCACGACGCACACGCCGAGGACTCGGCATACGCCTTCGCCTTGTCCCGGCTGTCCGACCAGAACCTCGATCACATGGTGATGGGTATCTTCCGCGACATCAGCCGGCCGACGTACGACGACGCCGCCCGCTCACAGGTGGCGGCCGCGCAGGAGTCGGCTTCGTCGGACCAGGTTGCTTTGCAGTCGCTGCTGCGCGGCCGCGACACCTGGACCGTGGACTGAGGTGGCTGCTCAGGTGCCTGACGAAGTTTCACTTGCCGGGGTAGTCCTGGCAGGCGGTGAATCGCGACGAATGGGCCGCGACAAGGCCACCCTGACACTGCCGGGGGGTACGACGACGCTGGTGGAGCACGTCGTCGACGTCGTCGGTCAGCGTTGTTCGCCCGTCTACGTGGTGGCGGCTCCGGGACAGCCCCTGCCGAACCTGTCCGCTCCCATCCTGCGGGACGAACTCCGTGGACAGGGTCCGCTACCGGCGACCGGGCGCGGACTGCGCGCCGCAGCCGAGGCGGGAGCGTCTTTGGCTTTCGTGTCTGCCGTCGACATGCCTTCGCTCACAGCCGATTTGATCGACGAGTTGGTACGCCTGGCCGTCGAGACGAACGCCGAAGTCGTGATGCCGTGGGATGGTCGCAGCCATTACCTGGCCGCGGTGTACCGCACCGATCTGGCGGACCGGATCGACGCGTTGGTTGCTGCCGGGCAGCGCAGGATGAGTGCGCTGATCGACGCCTCAGACTCGCAGCAGATCGTGCTCGCCGACACCGACGTGCTGGCGAACGTCAACACCGAAGCCGACTTGCTGGCGCCGGTGCGGTCCGTTCGCTGAGACGACGTCCACCCGCGTCGCAGCCTCAGAGCAGCTTTCCTTCCTAATTGCCGGAAACTGAACACAGGGCGGTTTTCGTGCCGATTTCCTGCGCATACTTCAGTTTTCGGCGGCATTGTCGGTGCCGAAGTGAGAAATGTGGGTATTCGACAGTTGCGCAAAGTCGATGAGGTAACCGATTACTGAATAGGATTGTGCGCCAAGTCACTTCCGACTAGGTGCAGGCTTACGGCGCTATTGTTCATGTGTCGTATCGTGAAATTCGGTGGCCCATCTCACAATTTGGGCGTGATTCGGCTCACCAAAAGGTGCGCGCCGCGATAGCTCCCTCGCGTCCGAAAATGTGGACGTGACCTGCGCTGACAATTCGCGCACCGGTATGTGATCCGCGCATGATCGAACCGAGATATCGGCGACGTCGAGATGACGAATCCGAATCGTTATCGTACGGTCCTTTTAGCCCGCAAACGGGCGCAATAAATCGAAAATTGAATCCACGGACCCGCGTGTGAGCGGAACCGGGACGGCGCCGACATAACCGTCGCCTGGTGGGTGCTGGCCACTGCGCCACCCCGGACGAATCGAGTCCTCCGCTGTCGTGCCGAACCGAGACGGCACGCTCTGAAGCGATTTCATCCCCTAACAATGCAGCCCTTCTACAGGGCTGGCTTCGGCGCGCGCGCAACGAAAGGAAATAGGTTGAAGAACGTCCGCAAGACGCTCATCGTCGCCGCGATTACAGGGACGCTCGTGACCGTGCCGACCACCGGCATCGCTCATGCGGATGTCCCGGGCGTCGACCCGAACGTGGCACCTGGTTTCGACCCCAACGCGCCGGCTCCCGACGCGCCGCCGGCTCCCGAGCCAGTGGGATTCGACCCGAACCTGCCGGCTCCGGACGCCCCGGCGCCCGACGCACCCCCGGCACCCGACGCGCCCCCGGCTCCCGACGCGCCCCCGGCTCCCGAGCCGGCGGCCTTCGACCCGAACCTGCCGGCCCCCGGGGCTCCGCCGGTCGACGAGGTTCCCGCACCCGCCCCGGTCAAGGCGTACAGCGTCAACTGGGACGCGATCGCGCAGTGCGAGTCCGGCGGTAACTGGGGCATCAGCACCGGCAACGGCTACTCCGGCGGGCTGCAGTTCACCCCCAGCACCTGGCGTGCCAACGGTGGCTCGGGTTCCGCTGCCGGCGCCAGCCGTGAGGAGCAGATCCGCGTGGCCGAGAACGTGCTGCGTACCCAGGGCATCGGCGCCTGGCCGGTCTGCGGCCGGCGCGGCTGATCTAGCCGGCCAGTCAGAGTATTAACGCGAAGTGCCGGGCCTTCGGGCCCGGCACTTCGTCATTCCTGCAGTAGTGGCCCCGGCACCGCTCGATGCCCGTAGTAGCGTCGGGTAAGTGACTGATACGCCACGCGAATTCGACATCATCCTGTATGGGGCAACCGGCTTTGTGGGCAAGTTGACTGCCGAATACCTCGCCCGCGCCGGAGGGGACGCGCGGATCGCGCTGGCCGGCAGGTCGAAGGATCGCCTGGCCGCGGTGCGCAAGGACATCGGGACAGCAGCGGAGTCGTTCTCGCTGGTCTCAGCCGATGCCACCGACCAGTCGACGCTCGAGGAGATGGCCGCCCGAACCCGCGTCGTGATCACCACCGTGGGTCCGTACACCAAGTACGGGCTGCCGCTGGTGGCTGCGTGCGCCGCCGCCGGCACCGACTACACCGACCTGACCGGTGAGGCCAACTTCGTCCGGGAGAGCATCGACGTCTACCACAAGCAGGCCGCCGACACCGGCGCCCGCATCGTGCACGCCTGCGGCTTCGACTCGGTGCCCTCGGACCTGACCGTCTTCGCGTTGCACCGCGCCGCCAGCCAGGACAACGCCGGCGGTTTGACCGACACAAACCTGGTCGTCCGCTCGTTCCGCGGCGGCCTCTCCGGCGGCACCATCGCTTCGATGCTGGAACTGATGCGCGCCGCTTCCAACGATGCCGACGTGCGCCGTCAGCTCCTGGACCCGTACACGCTCAGTGACGACCGCGACGCGGAGCCCGATGTCGGACCGCAACCCGACCTGCCGTTGCGCCGTGGCAACCGGATCGCCCCCGAGCTGAACGGATTGTGGACTGCGGGGTTCGTGATGGCGCCCTACAACACCCGAATCGTGCGACGTAGCAACGCGTTACTGGACTGGGCCTACGGGCGCGAGTTCCGCTACGCCGAAACCGTCAACCTCGGTTCGTCCCCCCTGGCGCCGGTCGCGTCGGCGCTGGTCACCGGGGCCAGCAACGCCGTGTTCGGACTGGGCAGTCGCTTCCTGAGCGTGCTGCCGGAGAAGTTGGTGGAACGTGTCGTCCCGAAGCCCGGGACCGGTCCCAGCGCGAAATCCCGCGAGCGCGGCTACTACAAGCTCGAGACCTACACCACCACGACGTCGGGCGCGCGCTATGTGGCCCGCATGGAACAGCGCGGCGACCCCGGCTACAAGGCGACTTCGGTGATGCTGGGCGAGTGCGGTCTGGCGCTGGCCAAAGACCGGGACAAACTTCCCGACCTGCACGGCGTGCTGACCCCCGCGGCGGCCATGGGCGATGCGCTGCTGGCGCGGTTCCCGAGCGCGGGTATCTCACTGAAGACCGAACGATTGACATGACGGACTAGTGTCGATATTGACTCGTCTGTAGATACCAGCAACGAAGGTGGACAGTGATGGCCGGGCTCGATGACCTCTATGCGCAGATTCCCACGACGGACATCGCCACCAAACTGGGTGCCGATCAAGGCGAAGTCGACAAAGCGGTTCACACCCTGGTGCCGGTGCTGCTGAGCGGGTTGCAACACACCTCGCAAGATCCCGAGCACGCCAGCAAGATAGAGTCCGCCGCCAGCGGACACGCCGCTCGCGGCCTGCTCGACGCCGGCGGTGGGGTCGACCAGGTCGACGAGGACGACGGTCACCAGGCCGTAGCAACGCTGTTCGGCGGCAAGGACACCGATCAGGTAGCAGCAGCGCTGTCCAGCGGCGGTGCCGGCAACAGCGATCTGCTCAAACAACTGCTACCGGTCGTCCTGCCAATCGTGTTGGCGTACATCGGAAAACAGCTCGGTTCCGGTGGTGCAGCCGAGACCAGTGCCTCGCAACAGAAGACTTCCGGTGGGGGACTGGGCGACATCCTGGGCAGCATCCTGGGCAGTGGCGGCCACGACAAGTCGCTCGGCGGCATCCTCGGCAGTGTGCTGGGCAACAAGGGTGGCGGCCTCGGAGACATCCTCGGTGGCCTGCTCGGCGGCAAGAAATAAGCAGCGTGACAACAGGATTGCGTTGAGCGCAAGTCTGTTTAGCCGGTAACGGGATCGGTAACTTCCAGTTCGGGGGCACCAGGACCGCAACGGCCGCGCGGGGTGGCCGGTGCTCGGGATCGACAGGGATGGAGAGGAAAAGTCATGTCAGACACGCTCACTGAGGGACAGAAGCTGGTACGGGGAGAGTCATTGGTCTCCAACAACGGGGCCTACTCCTTGACCCTGCAGGATGACGGCAATCTGGTGCTCGCCGTCTGGGGTAGGCCGATCTGGTCCACCTCCACCAACGGACAAGAGGTGGTGCGCGCCGAAGTGCAGCGCGACGGCAACTTCGTCCTCTACACCGCGGACAAGCCGGTGTGGCACTCCGACACCAAGGGCAAGAAGCAGGTCAAACTCGTCCTGCAGGACGACCGCAATCTGGTGCTGTATGCCGCGGACGGCGCGGCGTGGTCGACCAAGACGGAGACCGACCAACCGCCGCCGCCCGCGCCGGCTGCCGCAGAGCCGGCCGCCGCAGAGCCGGCCGCTGTGGATCTCGACGACAAGAGTGCAGACGCGCCGGAGCAGAGCGCGGTGGCCGAGCCGGTCGGCGAAGCGGCGCCAGAACCTGCGCCGGAACCCGCGGCGCGGACCTACACCGTCGTGTCCGGCGACACGCTCTGGGCAATCGCCGAGCGCTTCTACGGCGACGGCAGCAAGTACCAGGCGATCGCGGACGCCAGCAACATCCCCAACCCCGACCTGATCTACCCGGGCCAGGTGCTGACGATTCCCTGACCCCTGGCCGGGCCTGCGGGATTCAGGCCCATGGGCGACGGCGTGGCTGGCGGTTCCTAGAATTGTCCGGTGACCGCCAGCCCCCGCCCCGCCGACGACCAGCTGCCCAAGTCGTGGGATCCGGCCGCGATGGAAGGCGTCATCTATCAGAAGTGGCTGGATGCCGGCTACTTCGCCGCGGACCCGCACAGCACCAAACCCGGCTACTCGATCGTGTTGCCGCCACCGAATGTGACGGGCACCCTGCACATGGGTCACGCGCTGGAACACACCATGATGGATGCGCTGACCCGCCGCAAGCGGATGCAGGGTTACGAGGTGCTGTGGCAGCCGGGAATGGACCACGCGGGCATCGCCACCCAGAGCGTGGTGGAAAAGCAACTCGCGGTAGACGGCAAGACCAAAGAGGACTTCGGCCGCGAGTTGTTCGTCGAGAAGGTGTGGGACTGGAAACGCGAGTCCGGCGGCGCGATCGGCGGGCAGATGCGCCGGCTCGGCGACGGTGTCGACTGGGGCCGCGACCGGTTCACCATGGACGAGGGCCTGTCGCGTGCGGTGCGCACGATCTTCAAGCGGCTCTACGACGCCGGGCTGATCTATCAGGCCGAGCGACTGGTCAACTGGTCACCTGTGCTGGAGACGGCCATTTCGGACCTCGAGGTCAACTATCAGGACGTCGAAGGCGAGTTGGTGTCGTTCCGGTACGGCTCGCTCGATGACGCCGAACCGCACATCGTGGTCGCCACTACCAGGGTCGAGACCATGTTGGGGGACACCGCGATAGCGGTGCACCCGGACGACGAGCGCTACCGCGACCTGGTCGGCGCCAGGCTGCCGCACCCCTTCGTGGACCGCGACATGATCGTCGTCGCCGACGAGCACGTCGACCCCGAATTCGGCACCGGCGCAGTCAAAGTCACGCCCGCGCACGACCCCAACGACTTCGAGATCGGCCTGCGCCACCAGCTGCCGATGCCGTCGATAATGGACACCAAAGGCCGGATCGACGGCACCGGAACGCAATTCGACGGCATGGACCGTTTCGAGGCCCGCGTCGCGGTGCGCGAGGCGCTGGCGGCGCAGGGCCGGGTGGTCGAGGAGAAGCGACCGTATCTGCACAGCGTCGGGCATTCCGAGCGCAGCGGCGAGCCGATCGAACCGCGGCTGTCGCTGCAGTGGTGGGTCCGGGTCGAGTCGATGGCCAAGGCCGCCGGTGACGCGGTTCGCAACGGCCACACCGTGATTCATCCGGCCAGCCTGGAGCCACGGTGGTTCGGCTGGGTCGACAACATGCACGACTGGTGCATTTCGCGGCAGCTGTGGTGGGGTCATCGGATCCCGATCTGGTACGGGCCCGACGGCGAGCAGAAATGTGTCGGGCCCGACGAGACACCTCCGCAGGGCTGGGAGCAGGATCCCGACGTGCTGGACACCTGGTTCTCCTCGGCGCTGTGGCCGTTCTCCACGATGGGCTGGCCGGAAGAGACGCCGGAGCTGGAAAAGTTCTACCCCACAAGCGTTCTGGTCACCGGTTACGACATCCTGTTCTTCTGGGTGGCCCGGATGATGATGTTCGGCACCTTCGTCGGCCAGGACGACATCATCACGCTGCGCGGCAACCGCGCCCCGCAGGTGCCGTTCACCGATGTGTTCCTGCACGGTCTGATTCGCGACGAGTTCGGCCGCAAGATGAGCAAGTCCAAGGGCAACGTCATCGACCCGCTGGACTGGATCGACACGTTCGGCGCGGATGCGTTGCGGTTCACGCTGGCCCGCGGCGCCAGCCCCGGCGGTGACCTGGCGATCGGCGAGGACGCCGTGCGGGCGTCGCGCAACTTCGGCACCAAGCTGTTCAACGCGACCCGCTACGCGCTGCTCAACGGCGCCGCCTTGGCTCCCTTGCCCCCGGCAGAACAGCTCACCGACGCCGACCGCTGGATCCTGGGCAGGCTGGAAGAGGTCCGGGCCGAAGTGGACTCGGCCTTTGACAGCTACGAGTTCAGCCGGGCCTGCGAGACGCTCTACCACTTCGCCTGGGACGAATTTTGCGACTGGTACCTGGAGCTCGCCAAAACTCAGCTGGCGCAGGGTATTACGCACACCACCGCGGTGCTGGCCGTCGGGCTGGACGCGCTGCTGAGGTTGCTGCATCCGGTGGTCCCGTTCATCACCGAGACGCTGTGGCAGGCATTGACCGGTCAGGAATCGCTGGTAATAGCCGATTGGCCGCAGCCCTCCGGTATTGCGCTGGATCCGGTTGCCGCACAACGGATCACCGACATGCAGAAGCTGGTGACCGAGGTGCGGAGGTTCCGCAGCGACCAGGGCTTGGCGGACCGGCAGAAGGTGCCCGCACGGTTGGTCGGTGTCGAAGACGCCGATCTGAGCAACCAGGTGCCCGCCGTGACGTCGCTGGCCTGGCTCACCGAGCCGGGTGCGGATTTCGCCGCGTCGGCCTCGCTGGAGGTGCGGCTGAGCGCGGGCACGGTGGTCGTCGAACTCGACACCTCCGGCACCATCGACGTGGCGGCCGAACGCCGTCGCCTCGAAAAGGACTTGGCCGCAGCGCAAAAGGAGCTGACCTCCACCGACGCCAAGCTGGCCAACCAGGACTTCCTGGCCAAGGCGCCCGAAGCCGTCGTCGACAAAATCCGGGCCCGCCGACAACTCGCGCAGGAAGAGTCCGACCGGATCACCGCCCGATTGGCAACGCTGCGGTGAACGCCGAGCCTTCCGGACCGGACTGGACGGAACAGATCGCCGAACCGGCCCCGACACCCGACGAGATCGCGTCGCTGCTGCAGGTCGAGCACCTGCTGGACCAGCGGTGGCCGGAGACCCGCATCGAGCCGAGTCTGACCCGGATCAGCGCCCTGATGGATCTACTCGGTTCGCCGCAGCTGAGCTATCCCTCGATCCACATCGCCGGCACCAACGGCAAGACCTCGGTGGCTCGGATGGTCGACGCGCTGCTCACCGCGTTGCTGATGCGCACCGGGCGCACCACCAGCCCGCATCTGCAGTCCGCGGTCGAGCGAATCTCCATCGACGGCAGGCCGATCAACCCCGCGCGCTACGTGGCGACCTACCAGGAGATCGAGCCGTTCGTGCAGATGATCGACCAGCAGTCGGAACAGGCCGGGGGTCCGGCCATGAGCAAGTTCGAGGTCCTGACCGCGATGGCGTTCGCGGCGTTCGCCGACGCGCCCGTCGACATCGCGGTCGTCGAGGTAGGCATGGGCGGTACGTGGGACGCCACCAACGTGGTCAACGCCCCGGTGGCGGTCATCACCCCGATCGGCATCGACCACGTCGAATACCTCGGGCACGACATCGCCGGGATTGCCGGGGAGAAGGCGGGCATCATCACCCGGGCACCCGACGGGGCGCCCGACACCGTCGCGGTGATCGGGCGACAGGCGCCCGAAGCCATGGAGGTCTTGTTGGCTCAGTCGGTGCGCGCCGACGCGGCCGTCGCCCGCCAGGATTCCGAATTCGCGGTGCTGGACCGGCAGGTGGCCATCGGCGGCCAGGTGCTGACCCTGCAGGGCCTGGGCGGGGTGTACTCCGAGATCTACTTGCCCTTGCACGGGGAACATCAGGCCCACAACGCGGCGCTCGCGCTGGCCGCGGTCGAAGCCTTCTTCGGCGCCGGCGCGCAACGTCAACTCGACGTCGACGCCGTCCGGGCCGGCTTCGCCGCCGTCACCAGCCCTGGCCGGCTGGAACGAATGCGAAGTGCCCCAACGGTATTCATCGATTCCGCGCACAATCCGGCCGGAGCCGCCGCACTGGCACAGACGCTGTCCGACGAATTCGACTTCCGCACGCTGGTCGGGGTGCTCAGCGTGCTCGCCGACAAAGACGTCGACGGCATCCTGGCCGCGCTGGAACCGGTGTTGGACTCGGTCGTCGTCACCCACAACGGGTCGCCGCGCGCGCTGGACGTCGAGACGCTCGAACTGGCGGCCCAGCAGCGGTTCGGGCCCGAACGGGTGATCACCGCCGCGAACATGCGCGACGCCATCGACGCCGCGACAGCGTTGGTGGACGCCGCCGCCGAAGAAAACGACGCGTACTCGGGCACCGGCATCGTCATCACCGGCTCGGTGGTCACCGCCGGGGCCGCGCGCACGCTGTTCGGCCGGGATCCGCAATGACCGCACCGGCTCCCGACCCGTGGAAGAGCTTCGCCGGGGTGATGGCGGGCACCCTCATCCTGGAAGCGATCGTGGTGTTGCTGGCCATACCGGTCGTAGGGGCCGTCGGCGGCGGCCTGAGTGCGGCATCGCTGAGCTACCTGATCGGTTTGGCCGCGCTGTACATCCTATTGGCCGGCGTGCAGCGCAAGCCGTGGGCGATGTGGGTCAACCTGGGCTTCCAACTGCCGCTGGTCGCCGGGTTCCTGGTGTATCCGGCCGTCGGATTCGTCGGACTGTTGTTCGTCGGAGTGTGGTCGCTGATCGCTTATCTGCGCGCCGAGGTGCGCCGGCGCCTCGAGGTCCGAGCTTCGGAACCGCCGCCGGATTAGCGACTGGGTCCTGCGCCATCTACTCTTGTGCACCGTGACCGAACGGACTCTCGTACTGATCAAGCCCGACGGCGTACAACGTCAGTTGGTCGGCGAGATACTGAGCCGCATCGAGCGCAAGGGCCTGACCATCGCCGCCTTGGAGCTCCGGAACGTCGGCGAGGAGCTGGCCCGACGCCACTACGCCGAACACGAGGGCAAGTCGTTCTTCGGGTCGCTGCTGGAGTTCATCACGTCGGGGCCGGTGGTGGCCGCCGTGGTGACAGGGCCTCGGGCGATCGCCGCGTTTCGGCAGCTCGCCGGTGGCACCGACCCGGTGGACAAGGCCACCCCCGGCACGATCAGGGGCGACTTCGGCCTGGAAACGCAGTTCAACCTCGTGCACGGCTCGGATTCGGCCGAATCGGCACACCGCGAGATCGAACTCTGGTTCCCCGACATCTAGCTCCGGGACCGCCCGTTCGCACGGCGCGGTCGAGCCTGCCCAGTGATGTGGGATACTGACTGTCGGGTGAACGTCGTCGAACTGGCGTCGGTCACCCGAATGAAGACTTCGACAAGCGCGACCATCGCCAGTCCGCGGTGCGGCGCAGCAGGTCAAGCCGTCATTCAGTACGGCGCCGAGTTGGTCCGATCCGGGCCGCTCGGGGCGAGACCATTACAAGTCCGGGAGAAGTGGCCGGATCCATAGCGAAGCCCTCGCGTGGCCGCGTCGATAGGACGACGCGCCCGGGGGCTTGAGGAGAATACGTGGTAGACGGTGCCCCATCTTCAGAATCAGCAAACGAGCCGACACAGCACGAGGAACTGCCGGACCGCCTGAGAGTCCATTCCCTCGCGCGGACGCTCGGGACCACCAGCAGGCGGGTCCTTGACGCGTTGGCCGCACTCGACGGGCGGATCCGCAGCGCCCATTCCAGCGTGGACCAGGTGGACGCGGTGCGGGTCCGCGACCTGCTGGCGGCCCAAACCGAGACGTCGGCCGCGACCACTGCCGAGGAACCCGAATCGCGGTTGATGCTCGAATCCGGCGAAGCTGACGTCGAGCGACCCCACTACATGCCGCTGTTCGTCGCGCCGCAGCCGATTCCGAAGCGGGTCGCGGTCGCCGCCGACGAGGGGTCCGGGGCTCAGGACGACTCCGACGACGACGTGGACGACGACGGTTCCGGCGAAGACGAGGAGCAGGCCGATCGCCCTGCCAACAAACGCCGCCGCCGGGGCCGGCGCGGTCGCGGACGCGGCCGCGGTGAGCAGGCGGGTCCCGACGGTCCCGCCGACAGCCAGAACGGTGACGCCGCGCCCGGTGGCGAGCAGCGTGCGGCCGACGGCGACGACTCCGATCAGGGTCAGGACTCCGACGACAACGACGACAGCGACGACGGCGACGACGAAAACGGTTCAGCCGACGGCGGCAACCGTCGGCGGCGTCGGCGGCGTCGGCGCAAGTCCACGTCCGGTGAGGACGGCGACGACGGACCGTCGCCCGACGATCCGCCGAACACCGTCGTGCACGAGCGTGCACCTCGCAACGGCGGCAGGCAGGGCCAGGACAACGGCGAGTCCGGTTCCGGCGAGATCAAAGGAATCGACGGCTCCACGCGTCTGGAAGCCAAGCGGCAGCGGCGCCGGGACGGGCGCGATGCGGGCCGCCGTCGGCCACCGGTATTGAGCGAGGCTGAGTTCCTTGCCCGGCGTGAGGCCGTCGAGCGGGTCATGGTCGTGCGCGACCGGGTCCGCACCGAGCCGCCGCACCCAGGGGCTCGCTACACCCAGATCGCGGTGCTCGAAGACGGCATCGTGGTCGAGCACTTCGTGACGTCGGCGGCGTCCGCCTCGCTGGTCGGCAACATCTATCTGGGCATCGTGCAGAACGTGCTGCCGTCGATGGAGGCGGCGTTCGTCGACATCGGCCGCGGCCGCAACGGCGTGCTCTACGCCGGCGAAGTGAATTGGGAGGCTGCCGGACTGGGCGGCGCGGACCGCAAGATCGAGCAGGCCCTCAAACCCGGCGACTACGTCGTGGTTCAGGTCAGCAAGGACCCGGTCGGACACAAGGGCGCCCGACTGACCACGCAGGTGTCGCTGGCGGGGCGCTACCTGGTCTACGTGCCCGGTGCGTCGTCGACCGGGATCAGCCGCAAGTTGCCCGACACCGAACGCCAACGCCTCAAGGAGATCCTGCGCGAGGTGGTCCCGTCCGACGCCGGCGTCATCATCCGAACCGCTTCGGAGGGCGTCAAGGAAGACGACATCCGTGGTGACGTCACCCGGCTGCAGGAACGCTGGAATCAGATCGACGCCAAGGCCGCCGAGACCAAGCAGAAAGCCGCCGGCGCCGCGGTGGCGCTCTACGAAGAACCGGACGTGCTGGTGAAGGTCATCCGGGACTTGTTCAACGAGGACTTCTCGTCGTTGATCGTGTCCGGGGACGAGGCCTGGGCCACGATCAACGAGTACGTGAATTCCGTTGCGCCCGACCTGGTTTCCAAGCTCGACAAATACGAACCCGCGGACGAGAGCGGACCGGACGTGTTCGCGGTGCACCGTATCGACGAACAGCTCGCCAAGGCGATGGACCGCAAGGTGTGGTTGCCGTCGGGCGGCACGCTGGTGATCGACCGGACCGAAGCGATGACGGTCATCGACGTCAACACCGGCAAGTTCACCGGGTCCGGGGGCAACCTGGAACAGACCGTCACCAAGAACAACCTGGAGGCCGCCGAGGAGATCGTGCGCCAGCTGAGGTTGCGCGACATCGGCGGCATCGTCGTCATCGACTTCATCGACATGGTCCTCGAGTCCAACCGTGACCTGGTGCTGCGGCGGCTGACCGAGTCCTTGGCCCGCGACCGCACCCGCCATCAGGTGTCGGAGGTGACGTCGCTGGGGCTGGTGCAGTTGACCCGTAAACGGTTGGGCACCGGCCTGATCGAGGCGTTCTCGACATCGTGTCCGAACTGCACCGGCCGCGGGATCCTGCTGCACGCCGACCCGGTCGACTCGGCTCCGGCGGCCGGGCGCAAGACGGAGTCCAGCTCCCGGCGCAACCGACGCTCGAAGAAGAACCGGTCCGACGATTCCGCCGAGAAGGCCGTCGTGGCCAAGGTCCCGACGCACGCGCCGGGTGAGCACCCGATGTTCAAAGCGATGGCCGCGTCGTCGCGTGACGACGACGAAAGTGCCGAGACCGACGAAGAGGTGACCCCCGAGGCCGACGAGGCGACCGCAGAGCGGCTTCCCGCGCAGACCGATGAGGGCGACGCTGCCCAAGACTTCGAGGACGCCGACGAGGACGCTGACGAGGACGAAGACGGGGACGAAGACACCGACGACGTGGACGAACTCGACGACGAGGACCTCGACGACGACGATGACGACGACGATGACGGCGACGAGGACGTGGACGAACTCGACGACGAGGATCTCGACGACAGCGACGAAGACGACAGCGACGACAGCGACGACAGCGATGACGTCGACGACGTCGACAGCGATGACAGCGATGACAGCGACGACGACAGCGATGACGAGGACGAAGATGACGACGTCGAGGACATCGACGTCGTACCTGATCAAGACGAGGTGATCAGCGCCGTGGCGGGCATCGATCGTGCGTCCGTCATCGTCGCACCGGCGGCGTCACGCCGGCGCCGGGCGGCGGGCAGGCCGGCGGGTCCGCCCACGCACGTCGACTAGCCGGGCCGGTTTGACCCTGTACCCGCTGGTCACGTACCCTTGGACAGTTGTCGTCAGGCCACGGGAAACGCTGGCCGGCGACAGCGGGACGCAATAGCCCGCACCAAGACCACCCACCGCGCACCGTCGTTGGCACGCGCGCGAGCACAACGCAGGCAGAAGAGGCAGGAGTACACCGATGGCGACCTACGCAATCGTCAAGACCGGCGGTAAGCAGTACAAGGTTGCCGTCGGGGACGTCGTCAAGGTCGAGAAGCTGGAGTCCGAGCCCGGCGCCCAGGTGTCGCTGCCGGTCGCGCTGGTCGTCGACGGCGCCGACGTGACCTCCGACGCCAGCGCGCTGGCCAAGGTTGCGGTCACCGGTGAGGTGCTCGAGCACACCAAGGGCCCGAAGATCCGTATCCACAAGTTCAAGAACAAGACCGGCTACCACAAGCGCCAAGGGCACCGTCAGCAGCTGACGGTTCTCAAGGTCACCGGCATCAACTAGGGGCGACAGACAATGGCACACAAGAAGGGCGCTTCCAGCTCGCGCAACGGTCGGGATTCGGCAGCTCAGCGGCTCGGTGTCAAGCGGTTCGGCGGCCAGGTCGTCAAGGCCGGCGAGATCCTGGTCCGCCAGCGCGGCACCAAGTTCCACCCCGGCGTCAACGTGGGCCGCGGCGGCGACGACACCCTGTTCGCCAAGGCGGCCGGGGCGGTCCAGTTCGGCGTCAAGGGCGGCCGCAAGACCGTGAGCATCGTCGGGCCTTCCGACTAAGCTCCGCCGTCCTTGGGCTGACCAGGGACTGTGAGAGGAATTTCGATGCCTCGATTCGTCGATCGGGTCGTCATCCACACCCGGGCGGGTTCGGGCGGCAACGGCTGCGCATCGGTGCACCGCGAGAAATTCAAGCCGCTGGGTGGCCCCGACGGCGGTAACGGCGGGCGCGGCGGCAGCGTCGTCTTCGTGGTCGACCCGCAGGTGCACACCCTGCTGGACTTCCATTTCCGCCCGCATGTCACCGCGCCGTCCGGCAAGCAGGGGATGGGCAACAATCGCGACGGCGCCGCCGGCGCGGACCTGGAAGTCAAGGTGCCCGACGGCACCGTGGTGCTGGACGAGAACGGTCGGCTGCTGGCCGACCTGGTCGGCGCCGGTACCCGGTTCGAGGCCGCCGCCGGTGGCCGCGGGGGGCTGGGCAACGCCGCGCTGGCCTCGCGCGCCCGCAAGGCGCCCGGTTTCGCGCTGCTGGGCGAGCCCGGCCAGGCGCGCGACCTGACGCTGGAACTCAAGACGGTCGCCGACGTCGGGCTGGTCGGGTTCCCCTCGGCCGGAAAGTCCTCCCTGGTGTCGGTCATCTCCGCGGCCAAGCCGAAAATCGCCGACTACCCGTTCACCACGCTGGTGCCCAACCTCGGTGTGGTCTCCGCCGGCGAGCATGCGTTCACCGTCGCCGACGTGCCGGGCCTGATCCCCGGTGCGTCCGAGGGCCGCGGTCTGGGCCTGGACTTCCTGCGGCACATCGAGCGCTGCGCGGTCCTGGTTCATGTGGTGGACTGCGCCACGGCCGAGCCGGGCCGCGACCCGATCTCCGACATCGACGCGCTGGAGGCCGAACTCGCGGCCTACACGCCCACCCTGCAGGGCGACGCGGTGCTGGGCGATCTGGCCGAGCGGCCGCGGGCGGTGGTATTGAACAAGATCGACGTGCCCGAGGCTCGCGAGATGGCCGAGTTCGTCCGCGACGAGATCGCCGAGCGCGGCTGGCCGGTGTTCCTGGTGTCGACGGCCACCCGGGAAGGCTTGCAGCCGTTGATCTTCGGGCTGTGGCAGATGGTTTCGGAGTACAACGCTGCCCGCCCCGTTGTGGTGCCGCGACGTCCGGTGATCCGTCCGATTCCGGTGGACGACAGCGGTTTCACGGTGGAACCCGACGGCCAGGGCGGCTTCCTGGTGACCGGCGCGCGACCCGAACGCTGGATCCGGCAGACCAATTTCGACAACGACGAAGCCGTCGGATATCTCGCCGACCGACTGGCCCGCCTGGGCGTGGAGGACGAACTGCTGCGCCTGGGTGCCCGCCCCGGCTGCGCGGTGACGATCGGCGAGATGACCTTCGACTGGGAGCCACAAACCCCTGCGGGCGTTGAGGTTCCGATGACCGGCCGGGGAACCGACGCACGGCTGGAACGTAACGACCGGATCGGCGCCGCCGAGCGCAAGGCGGCCCGACGGCAACGTCGCGAGAGCCCCGACGACTCGTGACCAGTCCGCACCGGGAAGCGATCCGCACCGCCCGCAGCATCGTCGTCAAGGTCGGCACCACCGCGCTGACCACCGACGCGGGCATGTTCGACGCCAGTCGACTGGCTGAACTGACCGACGCCATCGAGACGCGGATGAAGGCCGGCACCGACGTGGTCATCGTGTCCTCGGGTGCCATCGCCGCCGGTATCGAGCCGCTCGGATTATCCCGCCGCCCAAAGGATCTCGCGACCAAACAGGCCGCGGCCAGCGTCGGGCAGGTCGCGCTGGTGAACTCGTGGAGTGCGGCGTTCGCCCGGTATGACCGGACCGTCGGACAGGTGCTGCTGACCTCGCACGACATCTCGATGCGGGTGCAGCACACCAACGCCCAGCGCACCCTGGACCGGTTGCGGGCGCTGCGCGCGGTGGCGATCGTCAACGAGAACGACACCGTGGCCACCAACGAGATCCGGTTCGGCGACAACGACCGGCTTTCGGCGCTGGTGGCGCACCTGGTCGGCGCCGACGCGCTGGTCCTGCTGTCCGATATCGACGGCCTCTATGATGCGGATCCGCGAAAGTTCCCCGGCGCCAGGTTCATTGCGGAAGTGACCGGACCCGCCGATCTGGACGGTGTGGTCGCGGGGCAGAGCAGTCACCTGGGCACCGGCGGGATGGCGTCGAAGATGTCCTCGGCGCTGCTGGCCGCCGACGCCGGGTTGCCGGTGTTGCTCGCTCCGGCAACCGAAGTCGCCCGCGCGCTCACCGATGCCTCGGTGGGCACGGTGTTCGCGCCGCGGCCCGACCGGATGTCGGCGCGCCGGTTCTGGGTGCGTTATGCCGCCGAGTCCACCGGGACCCTGTCCCTGGACGCCGGCGCGGTGAGCGCCGTTGTCGGACAACGCCGTTCGCTGCTGCCCGCGGGCATCACCGCGGTGTCGGGCAAGTTCTACGGCGGCGACGTCGTCGAATTGTGCGATCCCGCAGGCGCTGTCGTGGCCCGCGGCGTGGTCGCCTACGACGCGGTCGAGCTGGCCGGCATGATCGGACGGTCCACCTCGGAATTGCCCGGGGAGTCACGCCGGCCGGTGGTGCACGCCGATGACCTGGTAGCCGTGCAACGGCATTGAGAAGTCACTGGGAAGCTTGCAAATACAGTGAGCCCCACACTATCTCGGTCAACGTCGCGGCCAGCTCCGTGTCGTACTCGGCTGGCCGGGCCGGCAGGTTCTGGTGGCAGGCCCGCTCGACCATCCAGGTCAGGGCGCTCGCGGTGGTAGTCGCGTGCAGCTGGGGCCGGATCGACCCGTCGGCCTGGCCTTCTTCGATGACCCGGGTCAGGCGCCCGATGATGTCGTCCAACAGATCCCGGTAGGCCTGCGCGGTGGCGGGGTCGTAACCGGAGACCTCGTTGAGGGCGATGAGCACGGGTTGGTGACGACGGAAGCTGGCGATGATGCCGGTTATCGCCGCGCGCGCGTCGTCGGGATTGTGCCGCCAGGCCACGTCCCACCAGCGTTCCCCGCTGCTGGTCAGGTCACTGAGGACCTGGCCGGCGAGCTGGCGCAGCAGATCGCCCTTGTCCTGGAAGTAGATGTAGAAGCTGGCGCGGGAGATGCCGGCCTCGGTCGCCAGGCGGTCCACGCTGAGCTCGGTGAAGCTGGTGCCGTCGCGCATCAGGCGTTCGGTGGCTTCCAGCAGGCGGCGTTCCATCTGTTCTTGGCGCTGCTGACGCTCCTGTTGGCGATTGCCCTGGGATCTGCGGGTAACGGCCGGCATCCGTCGAGCATAACCGAAGCGTGGACGTCTTGACTAGACAATATGTCTAGGCATATCGTCGGGCCAACGGAAGGATCGCCAACCATGAACACATCCGCGCAGACCGCCGAAGCCCGCCCGTATGACGCGGTCGACCTGTCGTCCAAAGCGTTCTGGTCGAAGACCGCCGCGGAACGAGAACGCTCCTTCGCCACCCTGCGGGCTGAACGCCCGGTCAGCTGGCAGCCACCGGTCGAGGGCGACCTGATCGAGAACCCGGCCGATCCGGGCTATTGGGCGGTCACCCGTCGGGCTGACATCGTCACGGTGAGCCGCAACAACGAGGTATTCCTGTCCGGCAAAGGCGTGATGTTCGCCGACATCCCCGAAGAACTCCTGGAAGCCTCCCAATCCTTCCTGGCGATGGATCCGCCACGGCACACCAAACTGCGCAAGCTCGTCAGCGCGGCCTTCACACCGCGACAGGTCCGCCGCATCGAAGACTCGATCCAGCACAACGCCGAGGTGATCGTCGCAGAACTGCGGGACGCGGGCAGCGGCGCGGACTTCGTCGACATCTGCGCCAAGGAATTACCGATACGCACCCTGTCGGACATGATGGGGATTCCCGACTCCGAGCGGCACCAGGTGGCGCACGCCGCCGATGCCGTGGTGTCGTGGGCCGACCCGGAGTTCCTCGACGGCCGCAACCCGCTGGAGCTGCTCGTCCAGAACCAGATCTATCTGCACCAGGTGGCCGGATCGCTGGCCGCGCAGCGGCGCGAGCAGCCCGGCGACGATCTGTTCAGCGGGCTGGTGAACGCCGAGGTGGACGGCGACCGGCTCACCGATGCGGAGGTCGCCGCATTCTTCGTCCTGTTGGCCGTGGCCGGCAATGACACCACCCGTCAGACCGCCAGCCACGCGCTGAAGGCGCTGACCGACTTCCCCGACCAAAAAGCT
The DNA here is from genome assembly GCF_059813095.1 of Mycobacterium sp. NGS22. Lineage (NCBI taxonomy): Bacteria > Bacillati > Actinomycetota > Actinomycetes > Mycobacteriales > Mycobacteriaceae > Mycobacterium > Mycobacterium sp. NGS22. Next base: position 4,038 of record NZ_JCALDY010000033.1, on the reverse strand, counting down.
TGGCTACAAGCCGATTTCGAGAACCGCAACGGGACGGCGATCGAAGAGTTCATCCGATGGGCCACCCCGGTGATGACGTTCCGGCGCACCGCGGCAACGGATTTCGAGCTGGGCGGGCAGACCATCCGGGCGGGGGAGAAGGTGGCGATGTTCTACGCCTCCGGCAACTGGGATCGCGAAGTCTTCGACGAACCGGAACGTCTGGACCTCAGCCGCAGTCCCAATCCGCATGTCGGCTTCGGCGGCGGTGGTGTGCACTTCTGCCTCGGCGCCCACGTGGCACGAGCGCAACTACGGGCGCTGTTCGGCGAATTGCTCCGGCAGGTTCCCGACATCCAGGCTGGGGAGCCGTCCTTCGTGGTCGGCAATTTCATCCACGCCATCCGGCGCTTGCCCTGCACCTTCTGAATTTCCGGCGCCTGAGCGCGCCAAGAATTCGTTGAGGATCCGCATAGGCACCTCCGAAATGCTTTTCGCATCGACAACGACGCGAAAACACGGAGGACATCATGTGGGCTTTGACGACATCAAACGGCTTGCGGGTAGACAACATTCGGCACGAGACCGACGCTCGGCTGGCCGTTCGCAACCTCGGGTACCCCAGGGTCATCGGCCCCAACTCCTGGCAGGTGGTCGACAACTTCGGCCGGCAGTTCGTCGCCGAGGTCAGAAGGGCGCGCTGACCGTCAGTTCGGCGGCCAACAGGCTCAAGATCTCTGAACAGCCGCCGTCGACTTTGACCGTCGCCAGGTCGTCGCCGCGGGTGGGGCCCCGGTTGACGATCGCCACCGGCTTGCCGGCCGTTGCGGCGTGGCGCACGAATCGGTAGCCGGAGAACACGGTCAGCGACGAACCCGCGACCAACAGCGCATCGGCTTCATTCACCATCGAATAAGCCTGCGCAACAATGTTTTTAGGGACGCTCTCGCCGAAGTAGACGATGTCGGGCTTGAGCATGTCGCCGCACTTTCGACAGTCCAGATACCGGAACGACGCGGTGTCGGCGACGACGGCGTCCGCGTCGGGTGCCACCGCCAGCCCGCCAACGGCCTCGGCGCGCTCGATGAAACCCGGGTTCAGCGCTTCGAGTTCCTCGGCCAGCGCGGCGCGGCTCATGGTGTGACCGCAGCCCAGGCACACGACCTGGGCATAGCTGCCGTGCAGGTTCACCACGTTGGTGCTGCCGGCTTTGGTGTGCAACAGGTCGACGTTCTGCGTGATGACGCCGACGACCACGCCCGCCTGTTCCAACATGGCCAGGGCACGGTGGCCCGCGTTCGGGCGAGTCCCGTCCATGTGTCGCCAACCCACGTGGTTGCGCGCCCAGTACCGCTGCCGGAACACCGGGTCGGAGATGAACTGCCGGATCGTCATCGGGTTGCTGGGCGGCGAGTCGGGTCCCCGGTAGTCGGGGATGCCGGAGTCGGTGGAGAGTCCGGCGCCGGTCAGCACCGCAATCCGGCGCCCGGCCAGGGTCGCGACGAGCTCGGGGGACTCCACTTCTTCGAGGGTAAGCGTGCTGGTTCGCGCCAGATCGTTTTGCCCGCGGGGTGCGGGGGTAATTCGGCGGGAAGACCCTGCCAAGCGACAATGGACGGCGATGAGCTTCTACTCCGCATACCAGCACGGATTCGTGCGCGTCGCGGCGTGCACGCACCACACCACCATCGGCGACCCGGCGGCCAACGCCGAGTCGGTATTGGGACTGGCGCACAGCTGCCACGACGAGGGCGTCGCGCTGGCGATCTTTCCCGAGCTGACGCTGACCGGTTACTCCATCGAGGACATCCTGCTGCAGGATGCTCTGCTCGACTCCGTCGAAGCAGCGTTGCAGGAGCTGGTCGCCGCGTCGGCCGGACTGTTGCCCGTCCTGGTCGTCGGCGCGCCGCTGCGGCATCTGCACCGCATCTACAACACCGCGGTGGTCATCCACCGCGGTTCGGTGCTCGGGGTGGTGCCGAAGTCGTACCTGCCGACTTATCGGGAGTTCTACGAGCACCGCCAGATCGCTCCCGGGGACGGCGAGCGGGGCACGATCCGCATCCCCGCGCTCGACGTGGAAGTCCCGTTCGGCCCCGATCTGCTCTTCAGCGCGTCGGACCTGCCGGACTTCGTGCTGCACGTCGAGATCTGTGAGGACATGTTCGTCCCGGTGCCGCCCAGTGCCGAAGCGGCGCTGGCGGGAGCGACCGTGCTGGCCAATCTGTCCGGCAGCCCGATCACCATCGGCAGGGCCGAGGACCGCTGCCTGCTTGCCCGGTCGGCGTCGGCACGCTGTCTGGCCGCCTATGTGTACGCCGCCGCGGGCGAAGGCGAGTCGACGACGGACCTGGCTTGGGACGGTCAGACGATGATCTGGGAGAACGGTACCCAGCTGGCCTGCTCGGAGCGTTTCCCGAAGGGCGAGCGACGTTCGGTCGCCGACGTCGACACCGGATTGCTGCGTTCCGAGCGGCTCCGGATGGGCACTTTCGACGACAATCGTCGCCACCACCGGACGGCTACGGATCCGTTCCGGCGCATCGAGTTTCGGCTCGACCCGCCGGACCGTGACATCGGGCTGCTGCGCAACGTCGAGCGGTTCCCGTTCGTCCCGGCGAATCGGGAACGGTTGGAACAGGATTGCTATGAGGCCTACAACATCCAGGTGGCCGGGCTCGAGCAGCGGCTGCGCGCGCTGGACTATCCCAAAGTCATCATCGGCGTGTCCGGTGGGCTGGACTCGACGCACGCGTTGATCGTGGCGGCCAAAGCGATGGACCAGGAGGGGCGTCCACGTAGCGACATTCTGGGCTTCACCCTGCCGGGCTTCGCCACCGGCGATCACACCAAGAACAACGCGATCAAGTTGGGTGAGGCGCTGGGTATCACCTTCGAGGAGATCGACATTCGCGAGACCGCCAACCGGATGTTCGAGGAGATCGGGCATCCGTTCGCGCGCGGCGAGAAGGTTTACGACGTCACGTTCGAGAACGTCCAGGCGGGGTTGCGCACCGACTACCTGTTCCGGTTGGCCAACCAGCGCGGCGGCATCGTGCTGGGCACGGGTGATCTTTCGGAGCTGGCACTGGGATGGTCGACTTACGGTGTCGGAGACCAGATGTCGCATTACAACGTCAACGGCGGAGTGCCCAAGACGCTGATTCAGCATCTGATCCGATGGGTCATCTCCTCCGACCAGTTCGAGAAGGAAGTGACCGACGTGCTGCAGTCGGTCGTCGACACCGAGATCACCCCGGAACTGGTTCCGGCCGGCGAGGAAGAGGAACTGCAGAGCAGCGAAGCGAAGGTCGGACCCTATGCGCTGCAAGACTTCTCGTTGTTCCAGGTGTTGCGCTACGGCTTCACGCCGTCGAAGATCGCCTTCCTGGCCTGGCACGCATGGAGCGACCCGGACAGCGGCAGCTGGCCACCCGGCTTCCCGGAAGACAACCGACCGGCCTATTCGCTGAGCGACATCCGGCACTGGTTGCAGGTGTTCGTCAAACGGTTCTACTCGTTCAGCCAGTTCAAACGGTCGGCATTGCCCAACGGCCCCAAGGTTTCTCACGGCGGTTCGCTCTCCCCGCGAGGTGACTGGCGGGCGCCGTCGGACATGTCCGCGCGTATCTGGCTCGACGAGATCGAGCGCGAGATCCCGCAGGACTGATCCCGTCCCGGGCTACGGGTCTTCGTCGTCGTCGGGGATCAGGAGTTTCTCGGGGTGGTGGAATGTGTTGATTCTGGGTTGGCCGTGGTCGAGGTGTGGTGGTGGGATCCATTCGGTGTGGCCTTGGGTGTTGGTGCGGGTGGTCCAGCCTTTTTCGGCCAGTCTGTTATCGGGGCCACAGGCCAGGGTGAGGTCGTTGATGTCGGTGCGCCCGGTTTTGCGCCAGGCGGTGACGTGGTGGACTTCGCTGTGGTAGGCCGGGGCATCGCAGCCGGGCCTGGTGCAGCCGAGGTCTTTGGCGCACAGCATGATCCGTTGGGCCGGGGAGGCCAACCGTTTGGTGTGATAGAGGGCTTGGGGTTTGGAGCCGTCGAAGATCGCCAAATAGT
>NZ_JCALDY010000032.1:0-46108 GCF_059813095.1 Mycobacterium sp. NGS22 | reverse complement strand
AGGTGCCCGTGGCGGGGATGAATTTCGAGCTGACCGAGGACCAGGAACTGATCCGGCGATCGGTCGCCGAGCTGGCGTCGAAGTTCGACGACCACTACTGGATGGAGAAGGACCAGGCGCATGAATTCCCGACGGAGTTCTACCGCGCCATAGCCGACGGCGGCTGGCTCGGGATGACCATCCCCACCGAGTACGGCGGGCACGGTCTGGGCATCACCGAAGCGACCATCCTGCTCGAGGAGGTCGCCAAATCCGGCGGCGCGATGAACGCCGCCAGCTCCATCCACCTGTCGATCTTCGGCATGCAGCCCGTCGTCGTGCACGGTTCCGAGGAGCAGAAGCAGCGCATGTTGCCGGCGGTCGCCACCGGCGAGGTGCACGTCTGTTTCGGCGTCACCGAACCCGGTGCCGGCCTGGACACCTCGCGCATCACCACCTTCGCCAAGCGCGACGGTGACAAGTACGTGGTCAACGGCCGCAAGGTCTGGATCTCCAAAGCGATGGAATCCGACAAGATCCTGCTGCTGACCCGCACCCAGAGCTATGACGAGGTCACCAAGAAGACCGACGGCATGACGCTGTTCCTCACCGACCTGGACCGCAGCCGCGTCGACGTCCGCCCGATCAAGAAGATGGGCCGCAACGCCGTCAGCTCCAACGAATTGTTCATCGACAACCTGGAGATCCCCGTCGAAGACCGAATCGGCGAGGAGGGCAAGGGTTTTCAGTACATCCTGGACGGCCTGAACCCGGAGCGGATGCTGATCGCGGCCGAGGCGCTCGGCATCGGTCGGGTCGCGCTGGACAAGGCGGTCAAGTACGGCAACGAGCGCGAGGTCTTCGGCCGGCCGATCGGGATGAACCAGGGTCTGCAGTTCCCGCTCGCCGATTCGCTGGCCCGCCTCGACGCCGCCGAACTGATGCTGCGCAAGGCCACCTGGCTCTACGACAACGGCAAACCCTGTGGGCGAGAAGCCAATACGGCCAAATATCTGTGTGCGGACGCCGGCTTCACCGCCGCGGACCGGGCGCTGCAAACCCACGGCGGGATGGGTTACGCGGAGGAGTATCACGTCACCCGGTACTTCCGCGAGGCGCGGCTGATGAAGATCGCGCCGGTCAGCCAGGAGATGATCCTGAACTTCCTGGGTTCTCATGTCCTGAAGCTGCCGCGCAGCTACTAGGCTCGCGTCGAACGTGTAGCCACTGCGAATTCTGCGCACTTTTTTCGCAGTCAGTACACGCTCGGCGAGCTGTCGGGCGAGGGGAGCGGAACATGCGTGAAACGGTCATCGTCGAAGCGGTGCGCACCGCGGTCGGAAAGCGCAACGGCGGCTTGTCCGGCATGCACGCCGCCGACCTGTCCGCCGTCGTGCTGACCGAGCTGCTGGAGCGCGCCGGTATCAGCCCGGAGCTGATCGACGACGTCATCTGGGGCTGTGTGTCCCAGGTCGGCGACCAGTCCAGCAACATCGGCCGCTACGCCGTGCTGGCCGCGGGCTGGCCGGAAACCATCCCCGGCACCACGGTCAACCGGGCCTGCGGATCGAGCCAGCAGGCGCTGGACTTCGCGGTGCAGGCGGTGATGTCGGGTCAGCAGGACGTGGTGGTCGCCGGTGGTGTGGAGGTAATGAGTCGCGTGCCGCTCGGTTCGGCCAGGGCCACGGGCATGCCGTACGGACCGAAAGTGCTTGAACGTTATGACGATTTCTCGTTCAACCAGGGACTGTCGGCGGAGATGATCGCCGAAAAATGGGGCTTCTCGCGAACCCGGCTCGACGAGTATTCGGCACTGTCCCACGAACGCGCCGCGGCGGCGCAGGACGGCAACGCGTTCACCGAACAGATCGTGCCGGTGTTCACCGATGACTCCGTGGTGCATCAGGACGAGGGGATCCGGCGGCGGACCACCGTGGAGAAACTGGCGGCCCTCAAACCCGCGTTCGCCGAGGACGGGGTCATCCACGCGGGCAACTCCTCGCAGATTTCCGACGGTGCGGCCGCGCTGTTGATCACCACCTCCGACCTGGCCCTGGAGCTGGGGCTCACCCCGATCGTGCGGTACCGCGCCGGCGCGGTCACCGGAGCCGACCCGGTGCTGATGCTGACCGGCCCGATTCCTGCTACCGAGAAGGTGCTGGCCAAGTCGGGCGTCCGGATCGGCGACATCGGGGTCTTCGAGGTAAACGAGGCCTTCGCACCGGTGCCGCTGGCCTGGCTCGCCGAAACCGGCGCGGATCCCGACCGGCTGAATCCGCTGGGCGGCGCGATCGCGCTGGGACACCCACTGGGCGCGTCCGGTGCGGTGTTGATGACGCGCATGGTGCATCACATGCGCGACAACGGGATTCGCTTCGGCCTGCAGACCATGTGTGAAGGCGGCGGTACGGCCAACGCGACGATCGTCGAACTGGTCGGCTGAATCCAGCGGAAAAAGAGCCCTTGCCAGCGTCGGCAAACCAACCTACTGTGTGTTCAGTAGGTTTTGCAGACAGCCCATCTGTAGGAGCGCGGTGTCCGACGCACGCCCATACGACTCCCTGCTGGCCAAGGGGGAGGACCGTAAACAACGGATCCTCGCCGTGGCGCAGCGACTGGTCTCGCGCAACGGGTGGCGCAACACCACGCTGGCCCAGATCGCCCGGGAAGCCGGGGTGACCCCGGCGGGACTGCTGCACCACTTCGAGTCCAAGGAACAACTCCTGCACGCCGTGCTCGACGCCCGGGACCTGGACGACGACATGCATTCCGACCGCTTCGGAGATCTCCTCGGCGAGATCGCACAGGTCGCCGACCGCTTCAACCGGGCGCCCGACCTGGTCGGCACGTTCACGGTCTTGCTGGGCGAGAACATCGACCCCGACGCCCCCCTGCACGACCGTCTGGTCGCCCGGCAGCGGGACGCGACCGAGATCGTCGCCGCCGGCATCCGCCGAGGTCAGGCCGCCGGCCGATTCCGCGCCGACATAGACCCCGCCGTCAAGGCAGTAGAAATTCTGGCGTTCATCCACGGAATGGAAATGACATGGTTGCTCGATCCTTCGATACCGCTGACCGAAGTGTTCAAGGAGTACGCGGAGACACTGGCGCGCGACTTCGCCCCGTCCAGGACGACGGAGAACCCGACATGAGATACCGCCTGGACGTCGTCGCCTCCAGCGTCGCCGACGTGGTGACGTTCGCCGGCGGCTGGCTCTTCGACCGGTCGATGGCGGGCTGGGACGTCACCGTGCTGCTCACCGACCACCCCGACGATCGGCCGCTGCACATCCTGGGCGCCAAGACCCTCGACCTGGAATCCGCGCTGGCGGCGGTGGCTACCCGTCCCCGCCCGCAAGCGCTGGCGGCCGCGGCCGATCTGCTCGGCTCCGATCCGCGGGTGCGGTCCGGGGTGCTGCAAGCCCTCGACCACGGCGTCACCGAGGTCACCCTGTGGGGCAAGACCTGGCCGGCCGAGTTGGACGACAGTGTCGGCGTAGTCGAGCACCGGCTGAGCATGGCGGCGCAGATCTTCAAGGCGCGCGCGCTGGCGGCGGCCGGAGTCATCGAGACCGCATCCGTTGCGGCCGAGCGGTTCCGCAGTGGCGTGATGTCCGTTCCGTCGGTCGCGGCCGACCTGGTTCCCGCGAGCTGATTCGACCCGCCGTCGTCCACGTTGACGGCCGTCGTACCCCTATGGAAATGTAATGCTCAAGTGTGAGAGGCACGTTCTCGCTTGCCGAGATTGAGATGGGATATGGAGATGGTGAACGACTTCACCGAATTGGATTTCTTCCGCGATAAGCAGCTCGTCGAGGATCCCTACCCGTATTACGAGGCCTTGCGCGAGCAGTGTCCCGTCACCCGGGAAAAGCATCACGGCGTCACCATGGTGACCGGATGGGAGGAAGCCTGCGCGGTGTTGAACGACGCCGGGACGTGGTCGTCCTGCATCTCGGTGACCGGACCGTTCCCCGGCTTCCCGGTGCCCGTCGAAGGCTCCGACGACATCACCGAGCTGATCGAACAGCACCGCGACAAGCTGCCGTTCAGTGACCAGCTGCCGACCCTGGACCCGCCCACGCACACCAACCACCGCTCGTTGCTGATGCGGCTGATCACGCCCAAGCGCCTCAAGGAGAACGAGGACGCGATGTGGTTACTCGCCGACCAGGTGCTCGACGACTTCCTGGCCCCCGGCGAAGGGGAGTGGATCAAGGGTTTCGCCGGGCCGTTCACCTTGCTGGTCATCGCCGACCTGCTGGGCGTGCCCATGGAGGACCGCGACAAGTTCATCAAGGGCATCCGTCAGCATTCGGGCGGCGGCATCGGCGGCACCGGCAAGGAAGCGCTGGCGCACAGTCCGCTGGAATTCCTCTACGGCCTGTTCTCCGACTATGTACGCGACCGCCGCCGCGAGCCCCGCGACGACGTGTTGACCGGCCTGGCCACCGCCACCTACCCCGACGGCTCGACTCCCGACGTCGAAGACGTGGCCCGCGTCGCCAGCAACGTGTTCTCGGCGGGCCAGGAGACCACCGTGCGGCTGCTGGGCGCGTCGTTGCAGACGTTGGCCGAGCGTCCCGACATCCAGGCGCAACTGCGCAAGGACCGCAGCCTGATCCCCAATTTCATCGAGGAGTCGCTGCGGCACGAGAGCCCGGTCAAGGGTGACTTCCGGATGAACCGGGTGCCGGTCAACGTCGGTGGCGTCGACCTGCCGGCCGGCACCACGGTCATGGTGGTGCAGGCCGCCGCCAACCGCGACCCGCGTCGCTTCGACGAACCGGCGACGTTCGATCCGGCCCGCAAGAACGCCCGCCAGCACATCTCGTTCGGCCGCGGGATCCACAGCTGCCCCGGCGCTCCGCTGGCGCGCGCCGAGACCCGGGTGGCCATCGAACGGTTGCTGGACCGCACGTCGGACATCAGGATCGACGAGCGGGTGCACGGCCCGGCCGGCGACCGTCGCTATCAGTACGTGCCGACCTATATCCTGCGCGGTCTGACCGAGCTGCACCTGGAGTTCACGCCGGCATGAAGGTCTGGGTCGACGACGGGTCCTGCCGCGGGCACGGCATGTGTCTGACCCTGTGCCCGGAGGTCTTCACCTTGACCGACGACGGGTACGCCGAAGCGATAACCTCCGACGTACCAGCGGAATTCGAGGCGGCGACCCGCGAGGCCATCGAATGTTGTCCCGAGCAGGCGATCAAAGAGCGCTGAGGAGATTCACCAATGTCCAACGGACCCAAAGGGTATGTGATCCTCACCGAGGCCATCAAAGACCCGGAAGGCATGAAGGCCTACGGCAAGGCCGCGGGCGCGGCGATGGGTGGCGTCAAAGTCCTCGCCGTGGACACCGCACCCACGGTCCTCGAAGGGGACTGGCACGGGCACCAGACCGTGGTGCTGGAGTTCGAATCGGTGGACGCCGCCCGCGCCTGGTACGACTCCGAGGCTTATCAGAACGCCGCGAAGCTGCGCCAGGCGGCGGCCGACTGCAACGCCGTCATCCTCGCCGGTTTGTAGGTTTCAGCGGGAAGCCGAGCCCGCTACTCCTCGAGGGAGATCGCCTGCCGAGGGCACTGCCGCACGGCTTCGCGCACCTGCTCCTCGATGTCCGGGGTGACCTCCGTCCGGTGCACCGTGAGCATGTCGTCGTCCCCGAGTTCGAACACCTCGGGGATGATGCCCATGCACACGCCGTTGCTCTCGCACAGATCCCAGTCGACTTCGATTCTCATGACACGACTTTCACGGGTACGTTCTTCCAGCCCGCGACATTCTGCATGTGTACGCGGTTGCAGTTCTGCCAATCCACCTCGTAGCGGGGCATGAAGTCGAGCAACTTCTCCAGTGCGATCACGCTCTCCATCCGGGCCAGCGCCGCACCCAAACAGCTGTGGATCCCGTAGCCGAAACTCAGGTTCAGTGCCTCGTGCCGATCGCGGTCGATGTTGAAAGTGTCGGGATCGGTCCACGCGTCGGGATCGCGGTTGGCGGCACCGTTGATCAGGAACACCGGTTTCATGGCCGGGATCGTGACGCCGTGCAGCTCAACGTCTTTCGTCGAGCAACGCACCTGGTACTGCGACGGCGCCTCGTAGCGCAACAGCTCCTCCACCGCGGCGGGGATCTTGCTGCGGTCGTCGAGCAACTTCTGCCACTCGCCGGGGAACCGGGCGAAGACCACCGGCGCGTTGCCGATCAGCTTGGTCACCGTCTCAGCCCCCGCACCACCCAATAGCGTTGCGAATCCGGCTATTTCGATGTCATCCAGACTGGTGGTCTGACCGTCTTCACGCGTGATCTCGGCGTTGATCAGCTTCGTGAACAGGTCCTCCTGCGGCTCGATGCGACGTTGCTGCAAGATCTCGTAGTACAGCATTCCGGTTTCGATGTTGGCCTGCATGCCGCGCTCACCGACCTCAACCTGTCCCGGTTCGCGGTGCAACCCCTCGTCGATCAGATGGCGGATCCGCTGGGCGTGTTCTTCGGGCACCCCGAGCATGGTGGTGATCACCTCGACCGGGAACGGCCCGGAGAAGTCTTGGACCACATCGAAGTGTTCGGGATCAACCCTGCTCAGATACTTGTCGATCTTCTCGCGGACCATCGGCTGCTGGGCCTGGATGGCCCGTGGCGTGAAAACCTTGTTGAGCAGGCTGCGCATGTGCCGGTGGTCGGGCGGGTCCATGAAGATGATCGACTTCTGCGCCGGTGGCTTGCCGGTGCGCACCATCGACAGGTCGATGCCGAACGCCGAGGAGTACGTCTCGAAATTCTTCAAACCGGCGGCCACGTCCTCGTGGCGGGTCAGCGCGTAGAAGTCGTACTCCTCGCTGTAATAGACGGGCGCCTCTTCCTGCATTCGTCGGTAGGTGTCCCAGGCGCCGTTGAAGAAGTCTTCCGAGAACGGATCGAAGACGACCTTCGAAGTGGTCATAGAACGCTCCTCGATGCTGAGCAGGGGACTGGCATCATTACAGCTGAAAGCTCGACTGTAACGTCAACGGTAGCGGTTTGCCCGCGTGGCGAAAAGGACTTGACGCTCATCGGGAGTGGCCCATCAAGGCCAGCGCGGCGTCGGCGGCGTCGAGCACCGCGCCGGTAGAAGCCGACGCCCGCTCGGCGAGGTCCACCAGCAGTCGTACGTCCTTCTGCAACAGGGCGCCGGCCAGACCGGACAGGCGGTCCAAGCTTCCGACGCTGCCAATGGAATTGAGCGCGAAGCTGTTCCCGCTGCTGCGGGAGACAACCTCGGACAGGCGGGCGGGCGCGACCCCCAGATCCTGGGCCAGCGCGAGGGCGGCGGCCGCCGTGCCCAGGTTGGCGGTGTAGAGCAGGTTGTTGAGCAGTTTGGTGGTCTGACCCGATCCCAAGTCGCCCAGATGCACGATGGCGTCGGAGTAGGTTTCGAAGACCGGACGGCAGCGCTCGACCACGTCGGCATCACCCCCGACCATGACCAGCAGCCGCCCGCTGGCCGCGGCGGGTTCGCCGCCGCTGACGGGGGCATCGACAACCGAAATGCCCTGCAGCTCAGCTCTTTCCGCCAGCGCCCGGCAGGTCTGCGGGTGCACGGTGCTGTGCACGACGATCACGCCGCCGGGCGCCAGCCCGGTCAGTATCCCGTCGTCCCCCGAGGTGAGTTCCTCGACGTCGGCGTCCCCGACCACGCACAGGCAGACCAGATCGCTTCCGGCGGCGAGCTCGGCCGGCGACCCGGCCACCTTCGCCGGGGTGTCCGCGAACGGTTCCAGGCTGGCCGCCCGGCGCGCCCACAATGTCGTCGGGAAGCCGCCGTCGACGATGCGGCGTGCCATGGGCGCACCCTGGTTGCCCAACCCGATGAACCCGACGCGCATCAACCGGTCTCCGAGCCCGAGCGCGCGGCTACGCAGTCGTCGACGAACGCGAACACCTTGCGGTGGTAGTCGGCGGCGTTGTGCCCCAGGCTGAGGTTGTGCCCGGCATCGCCTTGCGTGTTGCTGACGAAAAGTGGTGCTCGCGTGAACATCTCGCGGATCTCGGCAAGGCTGCTGTCGTCACCCCGGTACACCCGGTCATGCTCGCCGAGGGTGAAGCGCACCGGCACCCGCACCGAGGGCGCCAGTTCCGGGAAGTAGCGGTGCGGCCAGTTCAGCGCCACATCCCGCTCGTAGGCCGGCGATGTCGACGAGTTCGTGACGCCGCGCAGGATGTCCTCGGGATACAGCCGCGTCGGCTCCCATAGCAATTCGCGGGTGCCGGGCGGACGTTCCTTGACCTCGGCGGCCTTCATGATCTGCTTGGCCGCGTCGTGATAGCGCCTGCCGGTGCCGCCGAGTTCGAGTCCCAGCAGTGCGGCGCCGCGCCCGTCGGCGGCCATCCGCGTGGCGAGTTCGCAGCCCCCCGAATGGCCCAGCACGAACAGGCCCGCACCACGCGGGCGCTCTCCCAGGATGCGTTCCACCGCGCCGTAGGCGAGGTCGACGCGCTGCTGCGGAGTCTGCACCGCCTCGGGGTAGGCCGCCGAACTGCCGTGGCCGGGCCTGTCCAGCGCGATCACGGTGAACCCCAGCGTCGGACCCAGTCGCAGCAGTGACAACTCGGGATGCCCGGGGCAGTCGAAGTAGACCGCGGTGGTGCCGCCGCCGTGGATGGCCAGGATCACCGCCTGGGGATTGTCCGCCTCGGCGATGACCCCGGACATGGGTACGCCGTCGACGATGACCACCCGCGGGCGGGGAGTCATGCGCTGCTCATTCGCCGGCCCGCAGCAGGATCGCGCCGCTGGGCGTCAGCCCGCCGCTGCTGACCACACCGACCCGGGCGCCGGCGACCTGGCGCGCCCCGGCCTCGCCGCGCAACTGGGTGACGGCCTCGTGCAGCAGGCCCATGCCGTGGGTGCGGCCGTGTGAGAGTTGCCCGCCGTGGGTGTTGAGCGGGATCAGGCCGTCGCGGGCGATGTTCTTGCCGCCGTCCAGGAATTCGCGCGCCTCGCCGATACCGCAGAAGCCGAGCGCCTCGATCCACGACAGGCAGTTCATGGTGAAGCCGTCGTAGAGTTCGGCGACGTCGACGTCGGAGGGCTTCAGCGACGTCCGGGTCCACATGTGCGCGGCTTGACCGAGCACCTGCGGTTCATGGGTCAGGGTGCTCTGGTCCCAGTCGATGCGCTCGACGATCTGCGTCCCGACCGCCTCCACCAGTACGGGCGGCTTGGCCAGGTTCCGGGCGGCGTCGACGGCGGAGACGATGACCGCGACGGCGCCATCGCACGGCACGTCGCAGTCGTACAGACCGAACGGGGTAGTGATGGGCCGGGCGTCCAGGTAGTCGTCCATGGTCATCGGGGAGCGGTAGACGGCGGTCGGGTTGAGTTCGGCGTTGGCGCGCTGGTTCAGCGCGATCCAGCCCAGCGTCTCCTTGGTGGTGCCGTACCGGTGGAAGTGCCGCTGGGCGGTCATCGCCAGGGTGTGCGCGGCGGAGGTGGCGCCGAACGGCCACTGCCAGCTTGCGGTGCGGCCGCCGGAGGGGACGATCTTGCCCTGCTTCATGTGCTCGTTGAAGGTGGCTTCCCACAGGGTCCGGAAACACAGCACGTGCCGGGCCAGTCCGCCGGCGACCGCGAGCATGGCCGCGATCACCGACCCGCCCGGGCCGAACGTCTCGATGCCGCCGTTGTGCCAGGTCGGCCGGATGCCCAGGGCCGCTTCCAGCGCCGTCACCCCGCCCTCGCCGAAGCCGCCCACGTTGCCGCCGCCGGGATAGGTCGAGAGCCCGTCGATGTCGTCGAAAGTCAGTCCGGCGTCGGCGACGGCGGCTTCACACGCCTGCACCGTGAGCGACAGCGCCGGCACCATCAGCCGGCGCCCGATCGGCGACATGCCGATTCCGGTGAGCGCGACCTTGTCCTCGAACTTCTCGGCGCTCAGCATCGGCCGGACATATTCGCCGAAGCGTTCCGGTGCGATCTCGTCCTCCGGCAGCGCGCCGGGTTCGGCTTCGGCGACCGGACGGAACAGTGGCAGCCACACGTCGTCGATCTGCTCGAACACGACTTCCACCGGTTGTCCGAGCTCGAGCTGCCCGGGATCTGCGTCGACGATGTTGGTGGTGAGGCGGACCCGCGGATCCTCGGCGATCGCCACCTCCGCGACGACGTACGGCGCCGGCATACCGGGCAGGCTGAAGCGGTGGTTGACGGTGAAGCCGGCCAGTGTCGCCCGACCCGAAACGTCACGCACGCCCATGTCGCGGGAGCGACAGTAACGGCAAACCGGTGCGGGCGGATGGATCAGCGCCGCGCAGGCCCGGCACTCCTGGATCCGCAACGTTCCGTCGGCACCGGCAGTCCAGAAGAATTCGTTCTGGTCGGTGAGTTGGGGGAGCGGGCGTCCCGGGGCTGTTGACACGTCACCTCCGCAATTCGAATTGCCAACGCACACTACGGTAGGCGCGTTATGCGAATCGGAGAATTACGTTATCATCTCCGGGTGTGACGGAGACGCTGGTTCGGGAGACGCCGCGCTCCGGTGTGGTGGTACTCCGACTGAACCGCCCGTCCCGGTTGAACGCGATCAACTCCGAGATGTTGGCGGAGTTCACCGCGGCATTGGGTCGGCTGGCTGCCGAGGGTGCCGTGCGCTCCGTCGTCATCACCGGCGCCGGCCGCGGCTTCTGCTCGGGCATCGACGTGCGCGGCTTCGGAGCGGGGATCCCCGAAGCCGACGATCCGGCCATCGACCGGCTCCGATTCCAGGAGTCGATGGCCGCGATACCGCAGGCGATCCGCGACCTCCCGCAGCCGGTGATCGCGGCGGTCAACGGTCCGTGTGTGGGTGCGGGGCTGGCCATCAGCCTGGCCGCCGACATCCGGATCTGTTCGACGGCAGCGACATTCGGCAACGCGGCGATTCTGCTGGGGCTGTCGGGAGCCGAGATGGGCATGAGCTACCACCTGCCGCGCATCGTCGGTTCCAGTGTCGCCGCGGACTGGATGTTGACCGGGCGCACGGTCTCCGCGCAGGAGGCGGATCGACGGGGTCTGGTGAGCCAAATGGTCGAACCCGAGCGGCTGTTCGACCACGCGGTGGAGTTGGCGGGTGACATCGCCGAACTCCCGGCTCTGGCCACGCAGCTGACCAAGCGCACACTGCACGTGAATGCGGACGCGCCGGGACTCGCCTCGGCGATCGAGCTGGAGAATCGCAACCAGGTGATGACGCACGCCACCAGCGAGGCGGCCGCGCTGCGCCAGAAGTGGTCGCGATGATAAAGCCCGCATTGATTCTGCGCTCAGGGCGCGATTTTGGCTGATATCGCGCCCTAGGCGCAGACTCAACGTCGATAGAAAGGAATCAGCCCATGGCGTGGGACTTTTCGACTGACCCGCAATGGGCGGCCCAGCTGGCCTGGGTGGAGGACTTCGTGCGTTCCGAGTGCGAGCCGGTGGACCTGCTGGTCAAGGAATCTCACGACCTGAACGACCCGGTTCGCCAGGCCCTGATCCCGCCGCTGCAGAACATCGTCAAGGAGCGCGGCCTGTGGGCGACCCATCTGGGTCCGCATCTCGGTGGGCCCGGGTACGGTCAGTTGAAATTGGCTCTGCTCAACGAGATTCTCGGTCGCTCCGAATGCGCGCCGATCGTATTCGGTTCTCAGGCACCCGATTCCGGCAACAGTGAGATCCTGGCCCACTACGGCACCCCGGAGCTCAAGCAGCGTTATCTGGAGCCGTTGCTGGACAACCGGATCGTGTCGTGCTTCTCGATGACCGAGCCGCAGGGCGGCGCCGACCCGAAGGTGTTCACCACGTCGGCGGTGCAGGACGGTGACCACTGGATCATCAACGGCGAGAAGTGGTTCTCCTCCTTCGCGTCGATGGCGTCCTTCCTGATCGTCATGGCGGTGACGGACCCCGAAGCGCCGCCCTACCAACGGCATTCGATGTTCGTGGTACCGGGCGAGACGCCGGGTATCAACGTCCTGCGCGACGTGGGACTGGGTTATCAGCCTCTCGGCGGCGGGGGCCGTGAAGGCTATGTGCGCTACGAGAACGTGCGGGTGCCCACCGATCACATGCTCGGTCCGCGCGGCGGAGCGTTCGTGGTGGCGCAGACCCGGCTGGGCGGCGGGCGTATCCACCACGCCATGCGCACCGTCGGCCTGGTCCGCCGCATCTTCGACATGCTCTGCGAGCGGGCGGTTTCCCGGTACACCCAGGGGGACATGCTGGGCAACAAGCAGCTGGTGCAGGAGATGATCGCGGACTCGTGGATGGAGATCGAGGCGTTCCGGCTGTTGACATTGCAGACCGCGTGGAAGATCGACCAGCACAACGACTACAAGGCGGTGCGTGCCGACATCTCGGCCGTCAAGGCGATGATGCAGAAGGTCCTGCACGACGTGTCGGCCCGGGCGCTGCAGGTGCACGGTTCGCTGGGCACCACGCACGAGATGCCGTTCGTGCAGCATCTGGTGGAGTCGTTCGTGCTCGGATTGGCCGACGGGCCAACCGAAGTGCACAAGACCGTGCTGGCGCGACAGCTGCTCAAGGACTACCAGCCGGCACCGGACCTGTTTCCCTCCGAACATCTCCTGCGGCTGCGCGAGGCCGCCGAGCGCAAGTTCGGCTCGCAACTGGCAGGTATCCGACCCACCCGAGCGTGACTTTCACGACAGTCCGTCGGCGCGTCGCGTCGTGAGATTCCCACTCGGCGTCATAGGTGGGCCAGGACGCGGGACAGCAAGTGCGGCAACGCGTCTGACATTGCTTCCAGGCCGGCATCCGGTCGCTCCCGCCGCCGGTTGTGTTTGACGATCAACGACCAGGTGGCCACGGACTTGAAACAGGCCAGCGCCTGGAACCAGTCCAGGTCGGGTACCGGATATCCCAGCTCGGCTTGGTAGATCGCGGCCAATTCGGTAACCGGCGGGGTGCGGCCTACGTACGGCGTGGTGCGCCGGTACGTCGCCGGGTCGCTGTTGATCAGGAACCATCCGGCGTCGATGCGCGGGTCGCCCACCGACCAGATCTCCCAGTCGATCACTGCCGTGACGCGGCCTTCGACGGCCAGCAGGTTGCCGAGCCGGAAATCACCGTGCACCACGGCGGGAGGTATCGGCGAGGGCGCCGAATCCCGCACTGCGGCAACCACGTCCCGCCATCCGGGTGCCAACGCGGGATCCACCGTCTCCAATGCCGCGCACCAGCGCGCGATTTCGGCCTCAATCCCCACGATCGGTTCGTCTTGCAAGCCGATGGTCGCCGGTTGGATCCGGTGCAACGCGGCCATGGTTGCCGCCGCGTCTCGGTACCGCGCGGCCACGACGGTTTCGTTCTCGGGGGCGTCGCCGAGATCGTAGAGGGGCTCCAGTGAACTGCCCTCCGCCCACGACATGACGAACAGCGGGGGCTCGCCGGGGTCCTCCCACAGCACCTCGGGGACGGGTACCGGAGTCGACTCCAGCGCCCTGATGATGCGGCATTGGCGGAGCACATCGCGATGCCCGACGGGTGCCATGCCGGTCGGAGCCACCTTGATCACCACGCGACGGCCGGCCCGGCTTCCGGCGTACGTCAGGCTGGAGGCCCCGCCGGTCAGCGGGCCCAGATCCTCGACGTCGGGCAGCCGCCCGCGCAGCGCATCGAGAGTCAGTCCAGCCATCCGATTTCGCGCAGGAAGGTCTGGGTGTGAGCGATTCGTCCGGTCGTCGACGCGGGGTCGCACGTGACCAACTCGAGCGCGGTCTGGGTGATCAGGGCGATGTCTTCGGTGTCGGTCTTGGCCAGATCCAGGGTGCCGGCACCCGGCGTCGCGACCGGTTTGGACGGCGCGGCCGCGTTGACCGCTATGCCGTCGTCATACAGTTCTGCGGCAAGGCTTTTGGTGAGCCTGTTCAGCGCGGCCTTGACCGTGCCGTAGATCCCGAATCCGGCGCCGCGGTCGAATTCGTCGAAGGGCGGACCCGACGGCAGGTCGCCACCGACCGAGGTCACGTTGAGCACCCAGCCGCGGCGGCGCTCCCGCATCGCCGGGATGGCCAGCTGGGTGAGGTGCAACGGCGCGAGGACGTGCATCTCCATCATCAGGCGCACCCGCTTCTCCGGGAACGTGTCCAGCGGCCGCAGGAACGTCACCGCCGCGTTGTTGACCAGGATGTCGGGCGCGCCGATGCGGTCGACGACTTCGGCGAACAGCCGCTCGCGTTCCTCGGTTTTGGACAGGTCCGCCTGGATCGCGATCGCCGAGCCGCCCTCGGCGGTGATCTCGGCGAGCGTCTCTCGCAGCGACCCTTGATATTTCGGATCCGGCTCGTAGGTCCGTGCGGTGATGGCCACGGTGGCGCCCTCGGCCGCCAGCCGCGCCGCGATCGCCTTGCCCAGGCCCCGGCTGCTGCCGGTCACCAAGGCAGTCAGTCCGGCGCACCTGTTCAACGGATGAATCCCCACTCGGCTTCGTTGGCTTCGGTTTTGACGCGCGAGGCGGGATCGTCCTCGTCATGCAACTCCGGGCGTGGGGTGCTCGGCCGGGGCTCGCCGACCTCGGTGATGGCGTGCACCGGGCAGTCCAGCAGCGCCCGCAGCACCGCGTCGCGATCCTGCTGCGGTACGTCGCCGTCGCCCACCAGGCACGCATATCCCCAGTCGTCGAGCGAAAAGTAGTCAGGGGCGTGCTTGGCGCACAATCCGAAGCCGTCGCAGATGGTGCGGTCCAGACGGATCTTCATAACTCAACCATCCGTTTCCATTGCCAGGTACGGACGTTCGGGCCGATAAGCGTCGTCCCGGCAGTCCGGGCAGGCGCCCTCGAGGTGGCGGGCCACTTCGTCGGGGAACTCCTCGAGCAGGGATGCCGCGGCGTTGCAGGCGGCATCCAGGGTCCCGCAAGCGCCGCGCCCGCGTAACACCACCGACCAGCGACGCAACCGGTCCACGTCCTCGGCCGTCGCCACCCCGTCGCGCAGCGCACCGGCGGCGGCCGCCATCGCCGCGGTGCCGTTGAAGCAGGAACCGCACTGGCCGGCGTTCTCCCGGTCGAAGTACGCCAGCACCGCGGCGGCGACCGCGACCGGGCACTCGCCGACGATGAGCGAGATTGCGCCACTGCCCAATCCGCTGTTGAGCTCTCTGATCGCCTCGTGGTCCAGCGTGGTCTGCAGTACGCGGCGATTGAGCAGCCCGGCAAAGTAACCGCCCATCAGGACACCGCGTAGCTCGTCGGGTGAAACGCCGTGGAACGCAAGGAGATCGGCGAACGGGAGACCGTGGGGCAGTTCGTAGAGCACGGCCGGACGGCCGGCTCCGGTGACGGTCGCCAGGAACGTGCCGGGTGACTGGGCCGTGCCCTGGGAACGGAACTCCGCCGCACCGTGGGCCTGCAGGTAAACCAGATTGGCCAGTGTCTCGACATTGCTCACCAGGGTGGGTCGGCCGCCGACGCCGACTTCGAACGGCCGGGGCGGCTTGTCCGTGGGCTTGGTAGGGCCGCCGTTGATCGCATTGACCGCGGCGGTCTCCTCGCCGGCGACGTAGCCGGGCTGCACCGAGCGCACCTCGATGCTCAACGTGGCCGAGTCGAGTTCGCTGATGGCGGTTTCGACGCTGCGTGCCGACTCCGGGTCCGACACGTAGACGTAGGCGCGTTCGGCGGCCACGACCGCCGCGGCCAACCGCAGACCGTCCAGAACCAGGTGCGGCCGGTGGCGAAGCAGCCACCGGTCCTTGACCGAAGCCGGTTCTCCCTCTTCACCATTGGCGATCACGACCGCGCCTCCGCTGATGCGGCCGTTGGTGCGCACCGTGTGCAACTTGACCGCGAGTGGGAAACCCGCGCCGCCGCGGCCCCGCAGTCCGCTGCTCTCGACTTCGGCCAGCAACTGCTCGACGTCGACGAGTGGCTGGTAGCCGCCGCGTTCGCGATATGCCGTCAGGTCCTCGACCGCGGACTCTGTGGTCAGCAGCCGCGGCGGGCAACCGGGCCAGGTTGCGGTCACGACGGTGGACTTGGTCTGCATCGGCTAACCCGTCTTGGTTGCGGTTAGGCTTGCCCGCATGCGGACTGCGGTGGTGCGCGTCAACGTCGACCCGACCGGTGTCCTGACACCGTCGCAGCTAGCTGAGGGCATGGCAACGCTCCTCGATCTGACCCGTCAGCGCGGTGCCGACGTGGTGGAAATCGATCTGCCCGGCAGACCACCGGCCCGGCGTGAGGTCGAGATGCTGATTGCCGGCGAGGACGTCGATGCCACTATGAATCTGGCAATCGACTTGTGCCGCAAAGCTTTCGATACCAATCCGGCGGCCGGCGTGGTCACCTTCGTCAGTCGTGGTACCGACGACGACGCCCACGGCGTGTTGTCCGGGTTCGGCCTGCGCGGCGAAGTCGTGCGCGAGCCCGGCGGGGACGGCTACGACATCGTCTACGTCACGTTGCGCGAAGAAGACCTCGACCGGATTCCCGAGAGCCGCATCCACACCGCACTCGAGGCATCGCTGAACTGTGAGGTCCACATCCGCACCCGCTGACCTCATGTGCTGCCCAGGAATTCGAGGATCGGCGGCGCGGCCAGCACCCAGGTGTCGAACATGTTGAAGTGCGTGACCCGGCCGGCCGCGCGATCTTCCGATGCCCGTTCCCAGGCGTCCTCGGGCCACGGCGGGTCGATCAGCGTGGATCCCTTGATCAAACAGCTGACTTCCAGCGACGTGCGCTTCGGGTGGTCGAGGTCGTTCTCGCCGCCGCGGATGATCAGCGTGGGAACCTTGATGCGGTCGAACATCTCGTCTTCGACGCCCGGGATGGTCTGTCCCGGCTTGGACACGAACGCGTTGAGCCAGCGCATCATCACCTTGAGGAACTCGGCGTTGTCGAAGTCGAGGAACCGCTGTTTGTTGGCCGGGTTCTCCTCGATCCGCTCACGCCACTCGGCCACTTTCGTCACGCCGTCCATGCCGGTGCCGCGGACCGCGAGGATGCTGGGAACCACGTAGTAGGAACCCAGCACGAAGGTGCCGTAGACGCCGCCGACGATGTTCCACACCACCAGCTTCTTGACCAGGTCGGGGTAGAGCATGGTGGTGAGCATCGAATCTCGTGCTCCGCCAGAGCCTCCCGCCAGAATGCACCTTTCGACGCCCAGCGCCTGCAGCAGACCGTGCAGCGTCTCGGCGCGCATGTGCGACTCGCTCTGCCCGTAGAACTGCACGTCGGAGGCGCCGCAATTGGGACGGTCCCACAGCAGCGCGCGGTACCCTCCGGCAACCAGCGCCTCGGCCAACGGGCGCAGTCCCGGCACGTCCTTGCTGAATCGGCCGCCCGGCGTCATTACGATGAGATCGCCTGAGTCGCCGAGGATTTCGTAGACTACGTTGCCGCCGTTGACCTCGACCGTGGACACCCGATTCTCCTGCGCCGTCACGCCATCACCAACACGTCATTGCCGATCACGCGGACCGGATAGGTGCGGATGCTCCACTCCGGCTTGACCGCGGTGGTACCCGTCGCCAGCTCGAAACCCCACTGGTGCCAGGGGCAGTAGATGAACTCCAGATCGCGCACCATCACGGCGTCGCCGGGAGCCGACTCGTCGACCACGGTGCGACCGCGGGCCCGCCCCGAGCACAGTGGGCCGCCTTGATGGGGACAGTAATTCGCGATCGCGTAGAAAGTGCCGTTGACGTTGTAGACGCCGACGCCGTGACGTCCGATCGGCACGAGTTTGTGTGTGCCGGGCGGGATTTCGTCGACGGTCGCCACCACATGCTCGCGGCCCTGGGCGAGGCGGGGCTGGGGGCTTCGCACCGCCCCGTTGTCTTCAGCTGTCAACTCAGAGCACCCGAACCTGTCCCTCGAGCACCGGCACGGTCTCGGGGAGGTGGTATGTCGCGATGCCGTTCTTGTACATCACCGCGTCGCGGGCCGCTTTGGGCAGGTGCTTGACCAGCCAGCGCGGGTCGTCGAACGTCCAGTGCGGGTAGTCCGAGGAGAACAGCAGGATCTTCTCGCACTCCATCCACTCCAGCGCACGGGTCAGCTCGGTCTTGTCTTCGGGGTAATCCAGCGGCTGGGTGGTGAATTTGATGTGGTCCTTGACGTATTCGGACGGTTTGCGCTTGATATCGACCCACGACTTGCGTGCCTCGTAGATGGCGTCCATCCGCCACATCAGCGGCAGGATCCAGGTGAACGCGTGCTCGACGAAGACGATCCGCAGGGTCGGGAACCGGTCGAACACGCCGTCGAAGATCAGGCTCATCACCTGGTTGGCGGCCAACAACGAGTAGGTGACCATGAAGTCGTGGTTGTAGCTGGGGAAACCTACCGGGGGTGTCGGTAGCTCCTCGTAGTGGCTGCGGGACAGGTGACAGCTCACCGTGATGTCGTGCTTGGTGGCGGCCGCCCAGATCGGGTCGTATTTGGGGTGACCCCAGGACGGCCGCGGCTCGGCCTTGATCAGGATCTGCGCCATGTACGGGTGCCCCACCCAGCGTTCGATCTCGCGCACCGCTGCTTCCGGGTCCTCAATCGCGGCGCAGATCGACCCGCGCCAGCGCTGGTGCCAGTTGTTGTGGCTGTCCAGCCAGTGATTGGCCTGCCAGTCGTTCAACGCGACCGACATGGCGTGCTGCGCCTCGTGAATGCGGGCCGGATACGCCGCCGGTTCCAGGATCGCGATGTCCGAGCCGGCCTCCATGATCAGCTGGCGGAAAGCGAGGTCCGGGTCGCTGCAGGGGAACTCGCCGTTGGGCGGGAACGAGTCCACCCGCATCGCATAGCTGTGCGCGTAATCCGGAGCGTCGTAGTAGATCTGCTCACCGACGGTGCGGGTCAGAAAGTACTTGCTGCGCCACGGTTCCGGGATGTAGGGGAGGAGTTCGCCGCGCTTGGGCGCCGGGTGGACATCGGAGTCGACGCAGCGGACGGCTATGCGCTCGGCGGGCGGAACCCGCTCCTGCGAATGCGTGGAAGACGTCACGGTCATCTCAATCTCCTCGGTCTGGCCCGTCTTTTCTACTGTGCGCCCACCCCGGCGGGGATGTCTATGCCGTAGAGCTGCGCCGCGTTGCGCCAACACACCTTCTCGCGCTGTTCGTCCGAAAGCGCCTTGGGCAGCTTGCGGATGTCACCGCACTGCCAGTGCGGATAGCTGGAGCCGAACATCACCATGTCGTCCTTGCCGGTGAAGCCGAACCATTCGCCGGCGAACTCGACGTCGCCGGGTCCGTCCAGCGCACCCTGCACGAAATAGACGTGGCCGGGCAGGTAGTCACTCGGTATCCGCGGGGCCCAGGGCGTCTGTTCCAGGTGCGGCCGGCCGAACGTGTCCATCCGCCACATGAACGGCGTCACGAAGTCGGCGGCGCCGTCGGCCCAGACGAATTTCAGGCCGGGGAAGCGTTCGAACACGCCCTCGGCGATCATGTTCATCAGGTGATAGAGGTAGTTCAGCGCCATGAAGCTGACGTATTGCTCGTAGGTGCGGGTATTGCCGGACGGCGTCGGGGCGAAGCCGATGCCCGAGCCGGACTCGATGTGCACCGCGATCGGCAGGCCGGCGTCGACGGCAGCTTCGAACAACGGCCAGAACTGCGGCTTCCCGTAGACCTCGCGGGACTGCAGCGGAAGACCGAGCTGAACCACCCGCGGGTGGTCCCGGTACTTCCCGATCTCGCGCAGCGCGCCGGCGACGTCGTCGGGATTGACCCGGATGGTGCCCCGAAAACGTTCGCCGAACTCGTCGTGCTCCAGCCAGCGCGACACCATCATCTCGTTGTGCGCCGCGTGCAGCGCGCTGCCCAGATGCCGGTCCGGCATGATCCCGCGACCCATCGGGTGCAGGATCGCCACATCCACCCCGCGCTTGGAAAACAGTTCGTGGGCAACGAATTCGGGATCCGAACCCGGATAGCTGCGGCCCCGTTCCGGCCCTTTGGTGTTGGGCGCGTACTCGCCGCCCGGCGCGCCGTACCAGTCGTTTTCGTAGTCGGGGAAACCACGGCTCTTGAACGGCTCGCGCAGGAAGCTGCGCAGGTCTTTGTTGGACGGAAAGAAGATGTGCACGCTGGCGTCGATGACCGGCGTGCGGACTCCGTCAGCATCTTCGATCACGATTGCCACCCTCCGGCACCGGCGGGACCAGGCTCGGCCAGGTCATATGATAGATAACCTAACATTCTGCCTCGCCATCCCTCAACGGATTCCCGGTAAGCGTTTCGGTTACTCATCTGTCCAGGTAGCAGCACATTTTATGGCTCGCCTGCAAGTGTAGTTCTTCTCAAAGGATAATAACATTCTCGGCGTCGGATGTAACTTATTGCGGGGGCTCCGCCGCCTCGACGGTGACGCCTGCCGCCTGTTCGAACGGCTTGATGACCGCGGTGAAGTCGGAGTCGAATCCCTGGTGGCGGGCGGCGGCCTCCCACAGCTGTCCGACGGCGTCGGCCAGGTCGGTCGGCACCCCCAGCGCGCGTGCTTCCTCCAGGTAGAGCCGGACGTCTTTGACCATCAGGCCGGTGGCGAACCCGTAATCGAAGGTGCGCGGCAGGATCGCCCGGGGGAACTTGTCCCGGCTGGCGCTGGTGCCGCCCGAACCGGCGTTGAGCACCTCGATCATCACGGCCGGGTCCAGGCCCGCCTTGACCCCCATCACCACCACTTCTGCCGTGGCGACCAGCACATTGGCCGCGAGGATGTTGTTCGCCAGCTTCATGGTTTGCCCGGCGCCGGGTTTGGCGCCGATGTAGAAGGGACGGCCAAGCGTCTCGAGCACGCCGGCGACGGCGTCGAAGGCTTCCCGTGGGCCCGACACCATCAGCGCCAGCGTTCCGCGCTCGGCGCCGCCGACGCCACCGCTGACCGGGCTGTCGATGACGACGATGTCGCGACGGGCAAGAAGCTCGTGGATCCGCAGCGCGGTGTGGCTGCCGGTGGTGGACAGGTCGACATAGTGTCTGACTCGCGAGCCCTCGATGACCCCGGCCGGGCCGGTGGCCACGGCGAGCGACGCGGCCGGCGTCGGCAGACTGGCCAGCACAGTCTCCGCTCTGTCGGCGACGTCCCGCGCGCAGGAGGCCGTCTGGGCGCCGAGGGCCGCGACCCGCTCGAGAGCGATGGCGCTGGTGTCGAAGGCGACGATCTGGTGACCCGCTTCGGCGAGCCGACGCGCCATCGGAAATCCCATCTGGCCCAACCCGATAAAGCCGATGTCCACGGTGTCAGCTCTCGCCGAGCTCGTCGAAGATCTCCCCGGCAGCGCGGAAGCTGTCGACCGCCGCCGGAACTCCGGCGTAGATGGCGACCTGCAGGAAGATCTCGCGGATCTCCTCGCGCGTGACTCCGTTGGTCAAGGCGGCCCTGATGTGGGTGCGCAGCTCGTGCGGCCGGTTCAGCACCGAGGTCATGGCCAGGTTCAGCATGCTGCGGGTCTTGCGGCTCAGTCCCTCGCGTCCCCACACCGCGCCCCAGCAGTATTCGGTGACGAGATCCTGCAGCGGCCCGGTGAAGTCGTCTGCTTCGGCCAGTGCCTTGTCGACATAGGCCTTCCCCAGGACTTCCGAGCGGATCTGCCGTCCCCGCTGGTATGTCTCGCTGTCCAATGCCGGACTCCTTTGCGACTAGTGCGGACAGTCAGGAGTGTAGGGCCGGCGTGGCGGGTGCCCGATCCGCTTGTCGGAAAGCGGAATTCAGCGGCGCCGGGCGGACGCGGTCAGTTGCATGCCCAGTCGACCGGCCATCCGCGGCCGAGGCTACTGATGGCATGGTGCTCGGCGGCTTGGCGCGTCAGACCGATCCCGCCGTGATAGATCGTCCCGTCATGGGCAACGGCGCCGCACCGGGTGAAGGTGCTCACCACCGTGCACGCGGCGGAGCCGCAGCGTTCCAGCGCCGCCTGCTCCGCGCCCAACTTGCTGAGATGACGTCGTGCTTTGCCGGAGGCACCGTCCGGGGAGTAGGCGATGGCGCCGTAGTGGGTGACATGCGGCGGCAGATTGTTCGGCAGTTGCTGGGGGGCGTGGGCGCGGGCGGGATGAATGAGCGTGACGGCGAGCGCTCCGGCCGCTATCAGGCTTGCGAGTACCAGAGCGACGCGACCCCGTTGCCGAGCCGTCATTTGTTACTCCTTCTCCTGCGATGACGGGCCGTGTGAGCACATGTTTACCTGCGCGAAACAAGTGGTGTCTATCATAACCGGACCCGGCGCTGGTTTCGACGGGATTCGAGCGTCAACGTGGCAGCGGACGGTCGCCGCTTACAGCGAAACTTTGAGCAGTGCAACGGTTTCGAGGTCGTCCAGTGCGGCCACGCTGCGCCGCAGGCCCTCCAGTGCGATGTCCTCGACCTGCATCCCGCCCATCCCGGCGGTGATCAGCGCGGCCACGTAGGCGTACAGCGCACCCTGGCGGAAACGCTGCCACAGGTCGTCGCGGTCGATATCGGGTCCGCCGGCTGCGGCCAGTGCACGCCGGTAGTCATCGAGCAGGTCGCGCTGGGCGGCGATGCGGTCCTGCGGCGTCAGGCTGGTCACCAGCGTGTAAGCGAGTTCGCGCGACGGGTGGCCCCGGCGCACCGCCTGCCAGTCGAGCAGCCCGGCTTTCCCGTCGCGGAAGTACACATTGCCCGGGTGTGCGTCGCCGTGCATGACGGTGTGTGGCGGCCTGTCGAGGATCGCGGCGACGGCAGGGTAGTTCTCGGCGATGAAACGTCCGTTCTCCACGGCAATGTCGGTGCGTTCGGTGAGCCGCTTGATCGAGGTGCTCATCAGCGAGCCGGTCAGCAGGGACGTGACGTCGCCAGAGGGTGTGTACAGCCAGCCCAACGGTCCGCGACCGTTGCCGGGTAGCCGCCCCCAGAACGTCGCATGCAGCTTGGCCAGCAGTTCGACGATCAGCCCGGCCTGGTCGACCGACAGCGGATGCAGGGTGTCAGGAAACTCGCACTCGTCGGCGGGCAGGTCCTCCAGGACCAGCAGATAACGGCCGGTCCACCGGTCGAAGGCGGTCCCGTATGCGCTCGGGACTCCGGTGAGCTGCGGGGCGAGTTGACTGTAGAAACGCACCTCGGTGTGGCCGAGTCGGCCCAGTTCACCCATCAATCGGGTGGCGACAGTTTGCGCGGTCAGCTTCACGAACACCGACTCCGGTACCCCGTCACCGGTCAGCGCCAGCCGCGCCCGCGACGACGTCCCCGCGTGGTTGCCCAGGACGGTGACCGTGTCGACATGGGCACCCATCACGTCGGAGAGGACAGCAGGTTCGAGCTGATCGACGTCGCGCGGCAGTCCGGCGCGACGACCGACCAGGGCGTCCGTAGCGACGCGGCCGACGCCGCGACCCAGGTGCACGGCCAACCCGGCGGCGGAGAGTGCTTGCCGTAGCGGGTTTTTCATAGCTGTCCGTTCTTGGCTCAGGTTCGGGTGGCCGGACCCTGACTTTACAGATTTTCCCTAAACTGTCACGCTGTAGCGACCTGGTCCGACTCGTGGGACACAACTGAGGCACGTGCCAAGGAGGGGCGGAAGCAATGAGCGGCGAATCCAGCGGGCCGCTGACCGGTCACACGGCGATCATTTCGGGTGCAAGCCGTGGCATCGGACTGGCCATCGGCCTCGGGCTCGGCCGGCTCGGGGCCAACGTGGCGCTGCTCGCCAAGACCGCCGAACCGCATCCCAAACTGCCGGGCACCGTATACACCGCGGCGCGCGAGATAGAGGAAGCCGGCGGCCGGGCGCTCGCGGTGGTGGGGGACGTCCGCAACGAAGAGGATGTCCAGCGCGCCGTCGACAACGCGGTCGGGGAGTTCGGCGGCATCGACATCTGCGTCAACAACGCCAGCGCCATCGCCACCGAAGGCACCGAATCGCTGTCGGCCAAGAAGTTCGACCTGATGCAGGACATCAACATCCGCGGCACCTTCTTGCTGACCAAAGCCAGCCTCCCGCACCTGCGACGATCACAGAATCCGCATGTCCTGACGATCGCGCCGCCGCTGAACCTGAGCCCGCACTGGCTCGGGGCGCATCCCTCCTACACCCTGTCCAAATACGGCATGTCCCTGTTGTCGCTGGGCTGGGCAGCCGAATATGCCGACGCCGGAATAGCTTTCAATTGCCTGTGGCCCGAG
Organism: Mycobacterium sp. NGS22; assembly: GCF_059813095.1. NCBI lineage: Bacteria > Bacillati > Actinomycetota > Actinomycetes > Mycobacteriales > Mycobacteriaceae > Mycobacterium > Mycobacterium sp. NGS22. The sequence goes on along the minus strand of NZ_JCALDY010000032.1, from coordinate 22,016 downwards.
ACCTACATCGCCACCGCCGCCGTCGCCAATTCCCCGACGGCCGAGACGGAACTCGCCAGATCGCGCGACCCGGCGATCATGGCGGATGCGGCGGTCGAGATCGTGACCCGGCCCGCCCGGTCCAGCACTGGCGAGTGCCTGATCGATGCCGACGTATTGCGCCAAGCGGGCAAGTCCGACCTGAGCCGGTACGGCGGTGGAACCGACCCGATCCTGGATCTGTTCCTGGACCCGAGGAAGCCGTGACGCAGTGACCCAGTCAAGCGATGACATCTGGGAGGTGATGTCGACCGCTCGCACCATCCGGCGTTTCACCGACGAACCCGTCGACGACGCCACGCTGACCCGGTGTCTCGACGCGGCCAGGTGGGCGCCATCGGGTGCCAACGCGCAGGGGTGGCGGTTTGTCGTGTTGCGTTCACCCGAACAGCGCGCCGTGGTGGCCAAGGCGGCGGCACAGGCGCTGCAGGTGATCGAGCCCGTCTACGGCATGAGCCGGCCGGATCCCGACGATCACAGCCGCCGGGCCCGCACCAACCGCGCGACCTACGAATTGCACGACCGGGCAGGCGAATTCACGTCCGTGCTGTTCGCGCAGATCCACTACCCGACGGCGTCGGAGCTGCTGCTCGGCGGTTCGATCTTCCCGGCCATGCAGAACTTCCTGCTGGCCGCCCGCGCCCAGGGTCTGGGCGCCTGCATGACCAGTTGGGCGTCTTACGGCGGGGAGCAACTGCTGCGCGACGCGGTGGGCGTACCTGACAACTGGATGCTGGCCGGGCACGTCGTAATCGGTTGGCCGGCAGGCAAACACGGGCCGGTGCGGCGCCGCCCGCTCGCCGAGGCCGTCGATCTGGACCACTGGGACGGTCCGGCCGATCAATTACTGGGCTGAATAGAGGAGAGTTCCGCATGCATGTCGACGACATGATTCTGGTGAGCATCGACGACCACGTCGTCGAACCCCCCGACATGTTCCTGCGCCACGTGCCGGCCAAGTACAAGCCCGAGGCGCCGATCGTGGTGACCGATGACAAGGGCGTCGATCAATGGATGTACCAGGGCAGGCCGCAGGGCGTCAGCGGACTGAACGCCGTGGTGTCCTGGCCCGCCGAGGAGTGGGGCCGCGACCCGGCGGGTTTCGCCGAGATGCGCCCCGGCGTGTACGACGTGCACGAGCGGGTCCGCGACATGAACCGCAACGGAATCCTTGCGTCGATGTGCTTTCCGACGTTCACCGGGTTCTCCGCACGCCATCTCAACATGCACCGCGAGGAAGCCACGTTGGTGATGGTGTCGGCGTACAACGACTGGCACATCGACGAATGGGCCGGTTCCTATCCGGACCGCTTCATCCCCATCGCCATCCTGCCGACCTGGAACGTCGACGCAATGTGCGCGGAGATCCGCCGGGTGGCCGCCAAGGGTTGTCGCGCGGTCACGATGCCGGAACTGCCGCACCTGGAAGGTCTGCCGAGCTACCACGACGAGGAGTACTGGGCCCCCGTTTTCCGGACGCTGTCGGAACAGAACGTGGTGATGTGCCTGCATATCGGCACCGGCTTCGGAGCGATCAGCATGGCGCCCAATGCCCCCATCGACAACCTGATCATCCTGGCCACCCAGATCTCGGCGATGTGTGCCCAGGATCTGCTGTGGGGACCGGCGATGCGCAACTATCCCGACCTGAAGTTCGCCTTCTCCGAAGGCGGAATCGGTTGGATCCCTTTCTATCTGGACCGCAGCGATCGGCACTACACCAACCAGAAGTGGCTGCGTCGCGACTTCGGCGACAAGCTGCCCAGCGACGTGTTCCGCGAGCACTCATTGGCCTGCTATGTCACCGACAAGACGTCGTTGAAGTTGCGCCACGAGATCGGCATCGACATCATCGCCTGGGAGTGCGACTATCCGCACTCGGACTGCTTCTGGCCCGACGCCCCGGAGCAGGTCCTGGCCGAACTCGACGGCGTCGGTGCCGACGACGTCGACATCGACAAGATCACCTGGCAGAACTCCTGCCGCTTCTTCGGCTGGGATCCGTTCGCCCGCAAGCCCAAAGCCGAGTCGACGGTGGGTGCGCTGCGGGCCGGTGCCGCCGACGTCGACGTGTCGATCCGGCCCCGGGCCGAGTGGGCGCGACGCTACGAGGAGAAGCTGGCGCAGTCTGCCCTTCAGTGACGCGCTGATTGCGCCGCGAAGAACTGCGCGGCCTTGACGATCGAGTCCTCGACCGGCTCAGGCTGCCAACCCAATTCGCGCTCGGCCTTGCTGTGGTCGAGCGGGGACATCAGCTCCGCCATGCGGGTTCCGACGTAGGCGAACGGGAGGTCGCGGTCCACCAACCGGGCGGCGACGTCGTTGATGCGTGACATGACACGCAGCACCGGCATCGGAACCGGGATGCGCGGTGGACGCCGGCCGACGGCACGGGCCGCGATCGCGTGCAATTCCTTGGTGCTGATATACCGGTCGGAGATGATGTAACGCTCCCCATTTCGGCCCTTGTCGGCCGCGAGAAGCATTGCCCGCGCGGCATCTTCGATACCGACCACCTCCAGCGAGAAGCCCATGTAGAACGGCAACTTGCCGGCGGCCACCCGGGCGATGGCTCCGCCGTGCGGTGTCGGCGCGTGGTCGCGCGGTCCGTAGGTGGTCGAGATGCACATGGCGACGGCCGGCAGACCGCGTTCGCGGGCGTATCCAAGGACCAGGTTCTCTGCGGCCACCCGGGATTCGATGTAGGCGCCCCCGTCGCTCCAGTTGTGCGGATCGGCTTCGGTGACCACGCGGTGGTCGTTGATCGCCAATGTTCCGGTACTGCTGGTGAATACGAATTTGCGCAGATTCGCGGCCAACGCCGCGTCCAGCACGTGCCGCAGGCCCTCGACGTTGGTGCGGAACAACGGCGCGGGGTCGCGCAGCCACATGCGCGCGTCGACGACGCAGTAATAGACGACGTCGCATCCTTCCATGGCCGCCTGCAGTGCCTCATCGTCGAAAACATCGCCGTAGCAACGCTCTACGGTCAGATCGTCGATGCCTTTGGTGGAACTGGTCTTCCGCAACATGACCCGCACGTCTTCGCCGGCTTCGACGAGTTGGCGGGTGACGTGCGAGCCCAGAAAGCCACTGGCTCCGATGACCAGTTTCTTCGGTTTCATGACGGATTAGCCAGCGCGCCTTGGCCGTACTTGGCGGCGATCATCTGCCACGGGTCGGCGTAGGGTCCGCGGCGTTCCCTCCTGTCGAGCAGCTTGAAGTACCCGCGCAATCCCACCCGGATTACCGGCCCCAGCGCCTTGAGCAGCAAGCGGCGACGACCCATCGACTCGGCGACATAGGCGACGGTGTCGGACCAGTCGTGTTCCTGAAACTCGAGCAGCGCTTGGGATTCGGTGGTGTCGAACCAGCCGGTGAAACCCCAGCCGCGGTCGTCGTCCGGATTGCCGGGGAGACCGATCGACGGGCCCAGCCGGCCGAGGCCGACGGCGGCCATCATGTCGTCCTGCATCTGGCTCATCGTGAGGACACAGGTTTCGTCACCGGCGATAATCAGCACCTTGCCGTCGACCGCGGCGCGACGGTCGACCGCGTTGGCGAAGGCCAGCGCGACGTCTCGGGCGTCGGTCGCATGCATCCGGTTGTCGACGGGTGTGGAGCGCACCAGCACCAGGTAGTCGCCATCGAAGCTGGCGGCGCCATCGGGTGAGACGATCGCGGCCAAGCGCAAGATCGCGTGCGGCAGCGAGCTTTCGGTGATGACCTGCTCGGCCAGGACTTTGTCCTCGCCGTACTGGTCGATCGGATTGATCGGGGTCTCGGCGGTGATCCGTTCGGGATGCCGGTGCGGGTTGCGGGAGCCGTAAACCGCTGCGCTGGAAGCGAATACGAACAGCGACGGCTCGTTCAGTGCCTGCGCGGCGGTCACCAGGTTGCGGGTGCCGCCGACGTTGATCTTGCGGGCCAGTCCGGGGTTGCGGTACGAGGGCGGTGCGACCAGAGCCGCGAGGTGCACGATCGCGTCGGGCTGGTGGCGGCCGACTACCGCGGCGACGGCGGCGGCATCGGTGAGATCGGTGTGTTCGGTGATCAGCGTGCCCGGATGTCCGGCTTCGGTGAGTGCGGCGGCGGTGGCGGTCGAGTTGTCGCCGGGCAGATCCATCGCGATCACCGTCCGGCCGCGGCGCAGCAGGATCTCGCAGGTTCTCCTGCCGACCTGCCCGAAAGCGCCGGTGACGACGACTGTTTCGCTCATTTCTCGAACCTCCGGGCCAGTGCGGCTCCGGCGTCGCGCAGCCGCGGTGAAATGCGCACGGAGAACAATGGATTGAACACGTCCTCACGCAACCGGGTCAGCGTCGAGGTCTTGATCAGCCATCCGGCGTCGGTCTTCTCGTAGGTTTCGTGATAGTGCCCGTAGCCCTCGAGGTTGATGCCCGGACGCAGCCGGACCACGTCCTGCAACGCCCAGATCCCGGTCGCGGACGTCGCGGTCGTCAGCTCGATTTCCGGTGCGTGCACCTGGTGCACGGTGGGGTTGTCGCCCAACATGCCGCGGACGTAGGACACGAACTCGTCGGCTCCGGTAATCAGCTTTCCGCCCGAGGGCGAGGTATCGCTGACGAAGTCGTCGGTGAAGAGCCGCCGCCAATCGTCCCAGCGTTTGGTGTCCAGATAGCGGCAGTAGCGGGCTTTGAGCTGCTTTATCGCCTCGATCTGCACCAGCACGGCGGCGGTGTCCAGCATCTGGCCCCCTCGCGTAAGTCGTAACCGGTTTTGAGATTACTACTTCCCTCAAAGAGAATGTTATTCTCGCGAGACAATCCGGACGGGAGGCGCCCCGCGATGCTCTTGGAGTTCGATGCTGATCAGCGGCTGTGGCAGGACACGGTGCGCGATGTCGTCACCAAGCAATGTCCGCCGTCGCTGGTGCGCAGCGTGGCGGAAGAGGATGCCGACACCGAGCCCATCTGGGGACCCTTGTGGAAGCTGTACCGGGAGCTCGGCTGGACCGAGCTGAACGAGCAGGACAGCGCCGTCGAGCTGGCCATCGTGGTCGAAGAGCTCGGCCACGCCACCGACCCGACCCCGTTCCTGGCGACCATGAGTCAGTTCGCGCCGCTGGCGGGGGACCGCTTCGACCCGAATCAGTCCGGAACGGCGGTGTACAGCGGGGTTTCGGCGCGCCGCGATGCCGAGGGCTGGGTGCTGGACGGCACCGCCCGGCACGTGCTGGACGGCGACCGGGTGGAGCGGGTGGCGGTGGTGACCGAGGCCGGAGTCTTCCTGACCGATGCCGCTCAACTCACTGCGCGGCGCGAGTCGGTCTTCGATCCCGTCCTGCATGTGGCGGACCTGTCCTTCCACCAGGTCCGGGTCCCCGACAGCGACCGTCTGGCCGTCGACGCCGAGCGCGCGCGTCACGTCGCGCTGACCGGAATGGCCATCACGATGGTCGGTGCCTGCCAACGCATCCTGGACATGGTGCTCGAGCATGTCCGCAGCCGCCATCAGTTCGGAGTTCCCATCGGCTCGTTCCAGGCCGTGCAGCACAAGGCGGCCGACATGCACGTCGCGGTGCAGCGGGCCCGAGCGCTGTCCTACTTCGCCGCACTGACCATCTCCGCCGACGACCCGCGGCGGCGGTTGGCCGCAGCGATGGCCAAGGCGTCGGCCGGTGAGTGCCAGTCGCTGGTGTTCCGGCACGGCTTGCAGCTGCACGGCGCCATGGGATTCACCTGGGAGAACGACGTGCAGTTCGCGCTCAAGCGGGCCAAGGCGGGAGAACTGATGCTCGGTGGCGCGGCGGAGCATCGAGCCCAGATCGCCGAGGAGTACCGTGCAGCTGACTTTTGATTCCGACGTCGAGCAGTTCCGCGCGGAGTTCTCGGCGTTCCTGGACGAAAACCTGCCGGACGCAAGCGAAACCGTGGAGCGGCCACGCTCGGTGTCACACATGCCGGAATGGGCGCGGCGGTGGCAACGCCTGCTGTTCGACAACGGTTGGCTGCTGCCCACCCAACCCCCGGAGTTCGGTGGACGCAATGCGAGCGTGCTGCAGCAGTACGTGTACCTCGAGGAGCTGTGCCGGCGCCGCATCTACCACAGCCTGAACCCCCAGGGCGTGAATATCGTTGCGGCATCGCTGATTTCGTTCGGCAACGACGAGCAGAAGCAGCGTTGGGCGGTGCCGATCCTGCGCGCGGAGATCACCGCGTCACTGGGCATGAGCGAGCCGAGCGCGGGCTCGGACCTGGCATCGCTGCGTACCCGGGCGGTGCTCGACGGTGACCACTTCGTGGTCAACGGGCAAAAGGTGTGGACGTCCGGTGCGCACGACGCCGACGTCCTGCTGGCGTTCGTCCGCACCGACCCCGACGCACCAAAACACAAGGGCATCAGCGCATTGGTGATCCCCACCGACACCGAGGGCGTGGTGTGCCGGCCTTTCCCGTCGGTCTGCGCCGCCGACGACCTGGACTTCAACGAGGTGTTCTTCACTGACGTCAAAGTGCCCGCGGAAAATCTGGTCGGCGAACTCAACCAGGGCTGGCGGGTGGCCAACGGTTCGCTCGGGCACGAACGCACGATGATGTGGCTGGGTTTCGCCGACCGGATGGACAACATGCTCACCGACTTCCGGCCCACGTCGGCACTGGACCGCGACCAGTACGCGTCCACGATCATGGACAAGCAGGCGCTGCGTCTGCTGGGCTCGGTCGCGCTGGCCCGCGCGTCGCGCGGTGAGGACGACACGTCGGCGATCTCGGTGCTGAAACTCCTTGGCTCCGAAGCCGAATTGCGGATCTCCGAGTATGCGTTGGCGGCCGCGGGCGGCGACGGGCTCGTTCATCCTGGGTTGACCGGGCCGTACGCGCCGATGAACCTCGACCACTATTTCGCGAGTTGGTTCGAGCGCTACGCGCGCAGCTTCTCCGGCACCATCGCCGGGGGCACCTCGGAGATTCAGCGCAACATCATCGCCCAGCGGGTACTCGGCCTCCCAAGGGGTTAGGGGCACCTCCCGCGAGCAGACGCAAAAGCCCCTCATTTCGGCACGAAATGGGGGCTTTTGCGTCTGCTCGCGGGTGATCGCGAGGCTAGACCGGGTCGAACTTGGTGATCAGCCAGCTGCCATTGACCCGGATCAAGCTCACCAACACGCTGCTGGCCGTCATCAAAGGATCGGGCCTGTCCTTGCTCGTGGTGCTCTGGTCGACGTACACCAGCACCACCGCTGAATCCGGGTGCAACTCCGACACGGCGGCCCGGACCACGTGGGCGGTAGTTTTCAGCGACTTTTCTTTCGCCGCCGGAGCCACGATCTGCTCGGTGAATTGGTTGTAGTAAGACAGGAAATCCCCGGAGAGGTGCAACTTGGCATTGGCAAAGTCTTTGTCCAGCGACTCGGGTGAGTAGGAGAGCAGCGCAACTGTTCCCTCTGATGCCGCGGTCACGACGGTCTGGGCGACGCTACGGTCGGTCTGTCGGTTCGGCTGATAGCGCGCGAAATACAACCATGTCGCCACGCCGGCGGATGTCAGCAGAAGCAAAACCAGGGCCACGGTGACGACGTTGACCTTGCGCAGCCTCGGCGCCCGGTCACGTTGTTCGCGCTTTTTTGATTTGTCGGCGACCTCATCTTCGGTTGCCTCCGCATCGCCGTCGACAACCTCTGCGGTGTCGGTGCTTTCGGGGGTCAGACGACTTTCGCGGTCTTCACTGGTCACGCGACGAACTCCAACTTCGACATTTTGAACTGTCCGCCTTCTTCGGTCACGGTCACCCGGAGCCGCCACACGCGTGGTTCGTCCTTGGCGCCCGCGGCGTTGGTGATTCGCGATGTCGCCGCGACCAATACCGATGCCGAATGCTCTTCCATGGATTCGACGGCCGTTGCGTTTATGGTGCCCTGGGTGACCACTTTGGACTGCTCGACCACCGACACGAAATCCTTTGCACGCTGCTGAAAGTCGTCTTTGAACTCGCCGGTGGAGCTGTCGAGCAACCGCTGGACGTCTTCCTTGGCGTGATTGAAGTCCAAGGAGGTCATGTTGACGACGCCCTGCTTCGCTCCGGCGACGAAGTTCGCTGCCCGCTGCTGTCGCGTGGCGGCGTCATGTTCGTACCAAAGGATGCAACCGCTGACGCCGACGAATGCGCAGCTGAGGATGATCGCGATTACTCTGAAAACCGTTGACAGCGAAGGCAACCGGCGTGCCAGCCGAGCCCGCCGCGATACCGGCTCCGCAGCTTCGAGCGCCTCGTCGCCCTCCGGACCGGACTCTTCTCCATCTTTCGCGTCCCGGTCGGCTTCGGTGGCCTCGGCTTCCAACTCGGCGTCGGTAGTCTCGACCTCGGCTTCGGCGGTGCCGGCCTCGGCTTGGGTGGTTTCGGCTTCGGCGGTCTCGTCGCTCGCCAGCATTTCGCGCCGTAGCCGGGCGGCGCGGGCACGCGCACGAGCGGCGGCGGCTAACGCTTCGGCTTCGGCGGCCTCTGCCTCGGCTTCCTCGAGCAACGCCATCGCATCGGCCTTCGATGTGGCCGAATCTTCCGGGGGTGGCTTCGCTTCACCCTCGAGCTTCCCGAGCTTCACCTTCGGCATCGACTGAACTCCGGTATCACTGTTATTGGCATTCCTGCACATTCGCGGTCGAAAGAGCGCCCATCGAGAGACGATCGGGCTGGCATGTGCGTCTACCCGGTTTCAGCACGGGAATCGGTTCCCGCAGGGTATGGCGTTCGCGGCTACCCCCATCGCACCAGCGTGAACGGATAAGTGTCTGTGCCCCCCGGGCTGCCCCCGCAGCCGGTGTCGTAGGTGGTGACCAGCTCACCGCTCAAGGTAGCTTCATCCCACGAATAGACATCATGCGACGGAAGGAACTGGACCACGCAGCGCACACCATCCGGCACATCGACCGCCATGGTGTAGCGGCCGTTGGACAGGTGAGCATCTGCCTGGTACCACGCCGCTTGCCCGTTGGGTTGTGGTATTCCGCCGATGGTCAGGCATCCCGGTGCGCGACTGATGCACGGCCGGACCGCCCAAAGCCAGTTGTGGCCGCGATCCCGGTCCGTGTTCGCCATGTAGGTGCCGACCAGCATGTCCGCGTGAGCGGTCGGCGTAAGAGTCACTGCGGCCATGGCGATCAGCAGGGCAAGCGCGTGGGTTACTGCGAAAGTCTTCACCGATGCGTCTCCGATCCGTAGTGCACGCGCTCGGACTGAATATAGAGCGCGGCCACGCTGCCCACGCCTACTCCGAAAAATCGCGCTCGTCAACGGACCCGCTTCCAGGTGGACAGCGAGATGTCGGAGGGTGAGGCAGCTCAAACGATGACCGCGGCTTCTTTGCGCTCGGTGACCGGGCGGGCCAATTCCTGCTCTTCGCAAATACGTTGCAGCTTATCCAGTGTCTCCTCCAGGCCGGCGCCGACCTTGCGGCCAGGGGTGAAGGTGGCCGGCAGGTGGCGCATGCCTTGGATGACCCCGATGCTTTCGTAGTGGACCGCCCCGTCGGGATCACAGCGGTAGTCCGGCATCCGGTGTAAGACCGCGGTCAGCATCGACTTGAAGACGGTACGCGCCACGTTGGATCCGACGCAGCGGTGCACCCCGATCCCGAAGCTGAAGTGTCGGTTGCCTTTACGGTCGAGTACGACCGTGTCCGGTTCGGCGAAGACCGACGGGTCGCGATTGGCCATGGCCCACGAGATCCACAGTCGCTCGCCTTCTTTGAACTCGTGCCCGTTGACTTCGACATCGTCGGAAAATGTCCGGCCGTCGCCGGGGGCGGGGGTGAAGAAGCGCAGGAACTCCTCGGTCGCTGGGTCGAGCAGAGTATCGAGGTTGTCGTGCAGGCGTTTTCGCTCGTCAGGGTGCTCCGAAAGCCATTCCAGCGAGTGGGCGGTCAACGCCGTCGTGGTGTCGAAGCCGCCGCCGATAACCAGGCCCAGGTTGCCGAGGATCTCCAGATCCGGTGCCGGCTCGTCGTCGATCCGCATCTGCAGCAGTCCGTTGACGATGCCGGGTCGCGGATTCTCGCGGATCTCGAGCATGTTGTTGACCATGTCGAGCCCCATCTCCCGATGCATCGCGGTGACGCGCTCGATGTCGGGGGAGTGCTCCGGGGTGTAGACGGCGGCGTGCACCGGCTCGCTGTACATCTTCCACTTCTCGAGCGGGATTCCCAGCATCGCCAGTGTAAGGACCGCGGGCACGATGTTGGCCAGATCGTCGACGAAATCGATGTGGCCGGACTCGATCTTCTCATCCAGGCAGGCGCGGGTGACGTCGTCGACGAAGGGTACCCAGCGCTTGACCGCTGCCGGGGACAGATATGGGTTCAATACGGTCCGGTAAGTGCGGTGTTCGGGGTCGTCCATTTCCAGGATGCCGCCCCGGACAGCGCTCACGCGACTGGCGGTCGGAATAGAAATGCCCTTGTAGCCACGCCGTTCGCCATGGATGTCGTGGTCGTTGGAGACCGCCGGGCAGCGGGCGAGTTCGAATACCTCGTTGCTGCCGGCGGCGACCCAGTGCCCGCCGTAGGTGTCGGTCCATGCCATGGGGCACTTGGCGTGCATTTCCTCGGTGATCGACTTGAATTGCGACCGGTATTCCGGCGAGTGCCGATCGAAGTGATATCGGTTCTTCTTGCGGGCACCGTCGGTGGTAACTAACTCATCAACATTGTCATCCACACTCAAAGCGCTGTCTCCCTTAGCCTTTAGTCGGTCAGGATGATGGCCTGCTCCGGGCAGGACTGGGCGGCTTCTCGTACCTGGTCCAGCTGATCCTCGGGTACCTCTTCGCTGACTGCCGACGCGCTGCCGTCGAGGTCGCTGAGTTCAAACGAGTCCGGCGCGATCATCGAGCACAACGTGTGACCCTGGCAGCGTTCAGAATCGACCCGAACTTTCATCGCTTCTCCTCCTTGCTCAGGTGTTCCGACCGCCGTTGACTCCCAGGATCTGGCCAGTGATGTAACCGGCCTCCTCGGAGATCAGAAAGGCACATGCCGAGGCGATGTCTTCCGGCTTGCCGATCCGGCGTACTGGCGTCCTGGCGATGTTCTGCTCGATGTCGCCCAGGAACCCGTTCGCCTCGGCGCTGCGCAGCATCGGCGTGTCGATGAAGCCCGGTGGCACCGCGTTGACGGTGATGCCGCTCGGGCCGTACTCGAGTGCCAATGACTTGGTGAGGCCGTTGACGGCGGACTTCGCCGCCACGTAGTGCGACATATAGGGGGTGCCCGAATGGGTGCTCGACGACGAGATGTTGACGATGCGTCCCCATCCGGCTTCCACCATGTCCGGCAATACCGCCTGGATGGTGTGGAACACGCCATGGAGGTTGACGTTGATCACCTTCTGCCAATCCTCGAAGGTGATATTGGTAAAGCGCTTGAATCCGTCCAGGCCGGCGGCGTTGACCAGGATCGTCACCGGGCCGAGTCGGTCGCGGATTGCCGACAGCGCCTCGTCCACCTGCGAGCGGTCGGTGACGTCGGCGGTAAAGCCCAAGTCATCCTCGGACGGTTTGAGATCGATTGCCGCGACGTTCAGGCCGTCGGCGCGCAGGCGTTTGACGACGGCCAATCCGATACCGGACCCGCCGCCCGTCACCACCGCGGTCTTCACCGGGCATCCTCGCGCAGCAACTTCAGAAGCCCTTGGCGCGCTGCCGTCTCAGTCACAAAGAATCTCCCTTGCAATTATGAGAATCGTACTCTCGGGTCAACGGCGCCTGCAAGTGGATCGGAATACCCTAGCCAACCAGCGACTAGACAGGTGTCGAGAGTACCTTTGGGCGACCGCTCAGCTGTTCTGCAGGTCAATCGCGTCTCGATTCTTTCTTGAGTTCTGGCCCACCGAATGTAAGATTCGCCGGGGATGAGAATGAAATTATCGTGACCGGCACCACGTCGGAAGCGGCGAGGTCGACACCCGAGGGGCTCACCATGTCAGCGCGGTCCACGGCGAAGGGCACCAGGGCGGGGAGGTTGACCGGCGGTCTACTCCTTGCGGGCGGGTCGGCGTTTCTGGCTGCAGACCCCGGCTTCGGTCCCGCGATGCCTTCCCTGGAAGCAGCGGCGGCATGAGACCGCTCGAAGGCATGCGGGTGCTCGAAGTAGCCATGTACGGCTTCGTGCCATCGGCCGGCGCGGTGCTCGCCGAGTGGGGCGCCGAAGTGGTCAAAGTCGAGCACGCGATCACCGGGGATCCGCAGCGCGGCCTGCGCCAGACCGGAATGCTGCGGGTCGAGGGCGACCCCAACCCCAACATCGAGCACGCGAATCGCGGTAAGCGCAGCATCGGGCTGGATATGTCGGTGCCCGAAGGCAGGGAAGTGCTCTATGAGCTCGCCCGCCGCTCCGACGTGTTTCTGACCAGCTTCCTGCCCGAGCACCGGCAGAAGTTCGGCATCGACGTGGAGGACATTCGCGCGGTCAACCCGACCATCGTCTATGCCCGCGGTAGTGCGCTCGGCCCGCGCGGCGCGGAGGCCGTCAAGGGCGGCTATGACATGACCGCTTTCTGGTGCCGGGCCGGGACCGCCGCGACGATCACCCCGATGGGTTACGACGGCATGATCAATCCGCCCGGGCCCGCCTATGGCGACACCATCTCGGGCACCAACCTCGCCGGTGGCATCGCCGCGGCACTGCTGAAACGCGAGCGCACCGGCGAACCGTCCGTCGTCGATGTATCGCTGCTGGGCAGTGGGCTGTGGTCGCTGGGGCACACCGTGGCGTTGACGAAACATCTAGGGCAACTGATGATGTCGCCGCCGCCCGGCATCCACGGCTCGCCGGTCAATCCTCTGGTGGGGGTGTATCCGACCGCCGACAACCGATACATCTCCCTGGTGATGATGCAGCCCGGCAAGTTCTGGGCCGACGTGTGCCAGCACATCGACCGCCCGGAACTGGCAGACGACCCGCGATTTGCTGATGCTGAAAAAATTGCTGCGAATACAGCAGAAGCCGTCGAGATCTTGACCAAAGTCATTGCAACACGCACCCTTGCCGAGTGGAGCGAACGCTTCGCGACGCTCGCGGGTCCCTGGGCGCCGGTGCAGGACACACTGCAAGCGGCCGAAGATGCGCAGATCCGGGCGAACGAATACATCGTGCGCGCAGGCGAACTCGAGCTCGTGGCCAACCCGGTGCAGTTCGACGTCACCGCACCGCAGACCGGTCCGGCACCTGGATTTGCCGAGCAGACCGATGAGATCCTGTTGGAACTCGGACTCGACTGGGATCGGATCATCGAACTCAAGACCGCTGGTGCGGTTACCTAAGAAGTAGATGCAAGTCGTGATGCCCGAGATGCTCAGTCCCTCTGCCGATTTCTTGCCTGACTTGCACCTGGTTTCGAGACCAACGTTCTCAAATAACGGTTCTTCGTTTTCCATTCCCACCGGGCGTGATATGAGTCATAATCGCCAAACGCTCCGAGACATTGAGGCCCGGGAGGCCAACGTGGCCGGAAGCGCCAACTCACGCGACAGAACGGAGGACTGGCGTGAGTAGGAATGCCAGCTGGAAGCTGAGATACCGCAATTCGCCAAGCATTTCGCTCAGGGGTTGCGAGATGTCTAGGACTCACGAAGCCGACGGGGGGTGACGCCGATGGCGAGTGGGGGCACCGATCGGTGGTCGCCTGGTGTGTCGTTGCCCAGCAGTCTGGCTGGGCCGATGCAGGCGGTCGGAGCGTTGTTCGCGATGACACGCGACGCGGTCAGGTTTCTGTTCCGTCGGCCCTTCCAGGGCCGCGAGTTCATCGAACAGTCTTGGTTCGTGGCCCGCGTATCGCTGCTTCCGACGTTGCTGGTGGCTATTCCGTTCACCGTCCTGGTCAGCTTCATCCTGAACATCCTGTTGCGCGAATTGGGGGCCGCGGACCTGTCCGGTGCCGGTGCGGCTTTCGGTGCCGTCACGCAAGTGGGGCCGATGGTCACGGTGCTGATCGTTGCCGGCGCGGGCGCCACGGCGATGTGCGCGGACCTGGGTTCTCGGACCATCCGCGAGGAAATAGACGCGATGGAGGTATTGGGCATCAACCCGGTGCAACGGTTGGTGACACCACGGATGCTGGCCTCAGGGCTGGTCGCGTTGCTGCTGAACAGTCTGGTGGTCATCATCGGCGTCGTCGGGGGTTACATCTTTTCGGTCTTCGTCCAAGACGTCAATCCCGGCGCTTTCGCCGCGGGCATCACGCTGTTGACCGGGGTACCCGAAGTCATCATTTCTTGCGTCAAGGCAGCGCTTTTCGGCCTGATCGCGGGTGCCGTGGCTTGTTATCGAGGGTTGTCGATAAGCGGCGGAGGCGCCAAGGCGGTCGGCAACGCCGTCAACGAAACCGTCGTATACGCGTTCATGTCCCTGTTCGTCGTGAACGTCGTCGTCACCGCCATAGGCATCAAGGTGTCAGGGAAGTAGGGGCACACCAGGGTGACGCTGAGGGCCGTATATCCGCGACTGTCAAAGCAACTGGACAAGCCGGTTGCGTTGATGGGGCGTCTCGGCGACCACACTGCGTTCTACGGCAAGGCGCTTGGTGCCATTCCCTTTGCGGCCACTCATTATCGAAGCGAAGTGATCCGTCTGATCGCCGAGATCAGTATGGGCGCAGGAACTCTGGCGATGATCGGCGGAACTGTCGTGATCGTCGGGTTCCTGACGCTGGCGACCGGTGGCACGCTGGCCGTCCAGGGGTACAGCTCGCTGGGCAACATCGGCATCGAGGCGCTGACCGGCTTTCTGTCCGCATTCATCAACGTGCGTATCGCAGCGCCGGTGGTCGCGGGAATCGGCCTGGCGGCAACGTTCGGCGCCGGGGTGACCGCCCAGCTGGGCGCCATGCGCATCAACGAAGAGGTCGATGCGTTGGAAGCCATGGCCATCCGACCCGTCGCGTACCTGGTGAGCACCAGAATCCTGGCCGGCATGATGGCGATCACGCCGCTGTACGCCATTGCGGTGGCGCTGTCATTTGTCGCCAGCCAGTTCACCACCGTGTTTCTGCTCGGCCAGTCAGCGGGCTTGTACAGCCATTACTTCGACACTTTCCTGAACCCGTACGACTTGTTGTGGTCGTTCTTACAGGCCACCCTGATGGCGCTGACCATCCTGTTGATCCACACCTACTACGGGTTTTTCGCATCGGGCGGACCATCCGGTGTGGGTACCGCAACCGGCAACGCGGTCCGCACCTCGCTGATCGTCGTGGTATCGGTGACGCTGCTGGTTTCACTGTCGGTCTACGGCTCCAACGGCAACTTCAATCTGTCTGGATAGCGAATGGTGGGGAGGTGAAGGAGTGACCACAAAGACGCCGTCGGGTCGCGGCGCGCCGAGCGCGCGCGGCAGGTCGCACAGTTCAGGCCGGCCGAAGCCGCGCAACTATGTCCGCCCGTTACTCGGCGTTGCCACCATCTTGTTGATTCTCGGGATAATCACCTTCGCTGTAACGCTGTTCCAGGGGGGACTCACCGAATCGGTACCCGTGACAGTGGTGTCGCAACGTGCCGGCCTGGTGATGAACCCGGACGCGCGGGTCACTTTGCGTGGCGTACCGGTAGGCAAAGTCGACTCGATAGAGGCGCTGCCAGACGGCAAGGCCGCGCTCCACTTGGCGATGTTCCCGTCATCGTTGAAATACATTCCCGCCAACGTGCTCGTCGACATCGCCTCGTCGACGGTGTTCGGCGCCAAGTCCGTCCAACTGATAGAACCCGCCGAGCCTTCGGCCCAGCGGCTACATGCCGGCCAGAGGCTGACGGGCCAGCACGTCATGGTCGAGATCAACACCGTATTCCAGCAACTGGTTTCGGTGCTGGACCAGATCGACCCGGCAAAGCTCAACGAGTCCCTGGGCGCGCTGGCCAAAGCATTCAGTGGGCGGGGCGCACAACTCGGCCAATCGTTGGTGGACCTGGATTCGTTTCTGGCCAAGCTCGAGCCGAGCCTTCCCGCGTTGAATCATGACCTCGCGGTGCTGCCGGTGGTGTCCAACGCCTACGCCGATGCGGCGCCAGAGCTGGTGAGAACCGTGGCCAACACGAACCGGATCAGTCAGTCGATCGTCGAGGAGCAGCACAACCTGGATGCATTACTGATCAGCGCGATCGGCCTTGCCGACATCGGCAACGAAGTCTTGTCGACGAACCGTCAGCCGCTGACGAATGTGATGCACCTGTTGGTGCCGACGACCGATCTGACCAACGAGTACCACGAGGCGCTCACCTGCGGCCTCGGCGGACTCATCCGGATTGCACACGGTCCGCCGTTGTCGGAGCCGAGCATCAACATCACGGCCAGCCTCACCTGGGGAGCCGAGCGTTATCGATACCCGGTGAACTTGCCCAAGGTCGCGGCGACCGGCGGTCCGCGGTGCCTGGGCCTACCGCAGCTGCCGTTCAATAGCCCACCGCCACAACTGATTACAGATATCGGTGCCAACCCGGTGGTGTACGGAAACCAGCAGCTGCTGATCAACTCCGATCTCCTCAAACAGCTGTTGTACGGGCCGATCGTGGGACCGCCGCGCAACTCCATTCAGATCGGACAGCCCGGATGAGAACGCGCGCCACATTGATCAAGTTCGCGATCTTCGGGGTCGTGATGGCGGTGTTGACCGCGTTCCTGTTCTTCATCTTCGGCCAGTACCAGACCGGCTCGACCACCAGCTATTCGGCGGTGTTCAACGACGTGTCGCGTCTCAAAGTGGGTCAGACGGTGCGGGTCGCCGGGATCCGGGTCGGCACCGTCAGCGACATCTCGCTGCGCTCGGACAAGAAAGTCGTGGTGAAATTCGACGCGGACCGCGACATCGTCCTCACCGAAGGCACCAGGGTGGCGGTCCGCTACCTCAATCTGGTCGGCGATCGCTACCTGGAGCTCATCGACGGCCCAGGCGCGCCCAGACGTCTGGCGGCCGATGCACAGATTCCGGTCGACCGCACCGCGCCGGCCCTGGACCTCGACCTGCTGCTCGGCGGATTGAGGCCCGTCATCCAGGGTCTGAATGCGCAGGACGTCAACACGCTGACTTCGGCGTTGCTCCAGGTCTTCCAGGGTCAGGGCGGAACCCTCGACTCGCTGTTCGCCAAGACGACATCGTTCTCGAACGCATTGGCCGACAACGACGACACCGTGCAGCAACTGATCGACAACCTGAACACCGTGGTCGCCACGATTTCCCGGGACGGCACCAAGTTCTCCGGCGCAATCGATCGCCTGGAGCGGCTTGTCAGCGGGCTGTCGAATGACCGTGAGACCCTCGGCGCCGCCATCGACGCGTTGGACAACGGAACCGCCTCCTTGGCCGATCTGCTGAGCAGTGCGCGACCATCGCTGTCCGGCACGATCGACCAGTTGAGTCGGCTGGCGCCGATACTCGACGACGACAAGGACCGCCTCGACACCGCAATCGCCAAGGCGCCGAAGAACTATCGCAAACTGGTCCGACTCGGAGTAGCCGGCGCCACCATCCCGTACTACCTCTGCCAGTTGGAACTCCGTGGCACGGATCTGCAGGGCAAGACGGTGATTTCCCCGATCTTCAGGTCAGACGCTGGAAGGTGCACGGAACCCTGATGCTCAAGTATCGCGGAGCTGAGCTCATCAAGGCCGGATTCATCGGCGCGATCCTGATCGTGCTGGTCATCCTCGTGGGCCTGTCGCCGGACCGGTTGACCTCGTGGGCGACGGCGGTCCGCTACAAGGCGTTGTTCTCAGAGGCCGGCGGCCTCGGGGTGGGCAACCCTGTGACGGTGTCCGGGCTCAAGGTCGGCACAGTGTCGGATGTGTCGCTGCGCAACGGCGACGCCCTGGTGACCTTCGCGATAAAGGGCAACATCCTGCTCGGGTCGGAGACCACCGCGCACATCCGCACCGACACGCTGCTGGGCGCGCGGATGCTGGCGTTGGAGTCCGCCGGCAGCGGCACGATGAATCCGAATGCTGTCATCCCCGCTTCGCGCACCTCCTCGCCTTACTCGTTGACCGAAGCGGTCAGCGAATTGACCACGAACACTAGCGAGACCAGTACCGCAACGCTGAACCAGTCTTTGGACACGCTGGCCGCGACGCTCGACCAGATTGCACCCAAATTAGGACCCGCCTTCGACTCGCTCACCCGGTTATCGCGGACCCTCAACGGCCGCAACAAGAACCTCAGTGAGCTGTTCAAGAGTGCCAGCGACGTCACCGGGGTCCTGTCCGAACGCAGCCAACAGGTCAACAAGCTCATACTCAATGCCGACGATCTGCTTCAAGTATTGGTGGCGCGCCGACAGGAGATCGTCGACCTGCTGGCCAACACGTCGGCGGTGGCGAAACAGCTCACGGCGTTGGTACACGAAAACGAGAGCAAATTGGCACCGACGCTGGAGAGGCTGAATTCGGTGACCGCCATGCTGGAAAAAAACCGCGACAACATCAGCAAAGCGCTCCCGGGTCTCGCCAAATTCCAGATCACCGTCGGTGAGGCTATTTCCAGCATGTACGCCTACTCGGCGTTCGTCCCGAACCTCCTTCAGCCACCACTGTTCCAACCGTTCCTTGACTACCTCTGGGGATTCCGCAACTTCGACACCAATCGCGGTCCCGGCTTCCCGTCGCAGGTTCCGCGGTCGCTGTTCCCCTGGCCGTACAACAGCATTCCGGAGTGCCCAGGCTGTACCCTCGGCGGCAGGATCGGCGGCTCGCAGTGATGTCGAAGATGTCGCGCGTCCCGCGCCGGAGGCTGATCGTCGTCACGGCGGTCGTCCTGGTGGGCCTCATCGTGGCCGGTGCGGGCATGGTCATCCGCAACACGTTTTTCGGTCCGAAGACCATCACGGCATATTTCGTCACCGCCACGGCGATCTACCCCAGTGACGAGGTGCGGGTGTCGGGTGTCAAAGTCGGCACCATCAAGTCCATAGATCCGCAGGGATCACAGACCAGGATGACCCTCGAGATCGACCACGGCGTACCCGTTCCGGCGGACGCCAAAGCGGTCATCGTCGCCTCGAACCTGGTGGCCGCCCGGTATGTGCAACTCACCCCCGCCTACCGGAACAGCGGTCCGGTCATGCCGGACGGCGCAGTGATACCCGTCAACCGCACCGCGGTACCCGTCGAGTGGGACGAAGTCAAAACCCAGTTGATGCGGCTGGCAACGGATCTGGGACCCCGCAGCGGCGTATCAGGCACTTCGGTGGGCCGTTTCATCGACAGCGCCGCCAACGCACTCGAGGGCAACGGCGACAAGCTGCGGCAGGCGCTGGCCCAACTATCCGGAGTGGGCCGGATACTCGCCAACGGCAGCGGCAACATCGTCGACATCATCAAAAATCTGCAGACCTTCGTCACCGCGCTGCGCGACAGCAACACCCAGATCATGCGATTCAACGACCGCCTGGCCACGCTGACCAGCGTCGTCAACGACAGCAAGTCCGAACTGGACGCGGCCCTGACCGACCTGTCGACGGCGGTCGGCGAGGTGCAGCGGTTCATCGCCGGCTCCCGCAACCAGACCAGCGAGCAGGTCGCCCGGTTGGCCAACGTCACGCAGACCTTGGTGGATCAGCACATGGCTTTGGAGAACATTCTGCACGGTGCGCCGAACGCGCTGGGCAACTTCTTCAACGACTACAACGCCGACACCGGAACCATCGTGGGCGGGTTCGGGATCATGAACTTCGCGAATCCCACGTTTTCGGGTTTGTTGCTGCCGTTGCCGATTCCGGGCTGCTCACAAATCGGCTCCATCGAGAACGTCACCTCTACCGAATCGGGCAAGCTGTGCTCGCTGTTTCTCGGTCCCGGGTTGCGGCTGCTCAACTTCAACAGTTTGCCCATCCCCATCAACATCTTCATTCAGAAGTCGGTGGACCCCTCGAAGATCCTCTACACCGAACCGCGGCTGGCTCCCGGCGGCGCGGGACCGAAGCCCACAGCACCGGAGATCCCTCCCGCGGTGTCGGCCTACACCGGCCTGCCGGGTGATCCTGTAGGCGGGCCGGGGGCCGAGCCGCCGCCGCGGATACCGGGTTTGGCGATGCCGATGCCGCCCCCGCCGTCGACACCGATGCAAGCACCGCCGCCGGCCGTGTCGGGAATGCTGCTGCCTGCCGAAGGGCCGCAACCGTGATCGCCCGGGTCCGCGTTCGGCGGGTGCTCGCCGTGGGCGGCTGTGTTGCGTTGACGGCGACCGGATGCGCATTCCACGGACTGAATTCACTACCGCTGCCCGGCGCGGTCGGACGTGGCCCCGGGGCCAACATCTACCACGTCGAACTTCCCAATGTCGGGACAATGGAGTCGAATTCGCCGGTGATGATCAACGACGTCGTAGTCGGCAGCGTCGGGGCGATGAAGGTGAAAGGCTGGCATGCCGACGTCGAGATCTCAGTGCAGCGCGATGTCGTCGTCCCGGCCAATGTGGTAGCCAGCGTCGGTCAGACCAGCCTGTTGGGGTCGATGCATCTGGCGCTCAATACACCGCTCGGCGAATCGGGGACCGGACGGCTGCAGCCCGGAGCCACCATCCCGTTGACCCGCTCGTCGGTCTACCCCTCGACAGAGCAGACGCTGTCGTCACTGGGGGCCGTCGTCAACGGCGGGGGGCTGGGACAGATCGGGGAGGTCATCCACAATTTCTCGGTCGCCATGTCCGGGCGACAAGGCGCCTTACGCGATCTGCTCACCCGCCTCGACACGTTCGTCGGAACACTCGACCAACAGCGGAACAACATCGTGGACTCCATCCAGGCGCTGAACCGGATGACTGCCACATTCGCCGGGCAACGCGACGTTCTCAGTGAAGCGCTGCGCAAGATTCCGCCCGCGCTCGACGTGCTGATCAGGGAGCGGCCACGCCTGACGACCGCGCTGGACAAGCTTCGCGTCTTCAGCAACACCGCCACCCGGCTGATCAACGACACCCAGGCCGACCTGGTCAAGAATCTCCAGAACCTGGAGCCGACCATCCGTGCGCTCGCCGACGTCGGGCCGGAACTCGGCACGGCGATCTCAGCGGGCTTCGTGTTCCCGTTCACCCAGAACTTCGTCGACCGTGCAGTCCGGGGCGATTACTTCAATCTGCATGTCCAGTTGGATCTCACGATTCCACGGCTCAAGCGGGGACTGATGTTGGGGACCCGCTTCGGACAGGTGGACCAGCCGCTGGTACCGGCGCCCGGGGAGCCGTACTACTTGAATTACACACTGGATCCGTTGCACAACCCGATCAGGCCGCCGTGGATCGATCCGGGGGCACTTCCGCTTCCTGCGCTGCCGGGACCGGCGCCATATTCCCCATCGCTGCCCGGACCACTGCCCGGTGGGGCGCAGTTGCCCGGACCTCCGCCAGCTGCGGCGCCGCTGCCCGGGCCTCCGCCGTCCGCGGCACCGGTGCCCAATCCGGGTCCCGGTCCAGCGCCGGGAGAAGGGGGCGGATAGATGCTGACGCGCTTCGTTCGGATCCAGCTGGCGATCTTCACCATCGTCGGGACCATTGGCGTGATCGCGATGGTCCTCTTCTACATCCAGGCGCCGATGCTGCTGGGCATCGGGCGGATCACGGTGACGCTGGAGCTGCCCGCGGCCGGCGGTCTGTATCGCTTCGCCAATGTGACCTACCGTGGGGTCCAACTCGGCAAGGTCACCTCGGTGGAGTTGACGCCGACCGGTGCGAAAGCGACGCTCTCGCTTGGCACGTCACCCAAGGTCCCGGCGGACATGACAGCTTGTCCAGAGCGTCCCGGTCCTCCGGACCAGTGCGGCGCGCATGTGCTCAGTGTCTCCGCGGTGGGCGAACAGTACGTGGACTTGCGACCCAAAACCGATTCGCCGCCCTACCTGCACGACGGGTCGGTGATCCGCGTGCGCGACGCGACGATTCCGCAGCCGGTGGGGCCGATGCTCGAGCAGGTCAATGCTCTGGTCACCAGCATCCCGAAGACCAAACTCGGCCAATTGCTCGACGAGACCTTCCGGGGTTTCAATGGATCCG
>NZ_JCALDY010000031.1:0-49557 GCF_059813095.1 Mycobacterium sp. NGS22 | reverse complement strand
CCCCCGTCATTCCAGCCCGCGATCAGCAGCAGCGGAATCAGCACCGTGGTCAGCAGCACCAGGATCAGCGCGATGCCGTCCACACCCAAGGTGTAGCCGGCGCCGAAAGCCGGTATCCACTCATGTGATTCGACGAACTGGTAGGTCTTGCCGCCCGGCTCGAAACCGATCACGACGACGAGCGACAGCGCCAGCGTCGCAATGCTGACCACCAAACCCGTCCACTTGGCCAGCCGCCGCAGACCCGGGGGGAGCAGGATGATCAGCACCGAACCGGCCAGCGGCAGCAGCCACAGTGCGCTCAGCCAAGGAAAGTTCACCACAGGTTCACCGCCAACAACGCTCCGGCCAACACGGCCGCGCCCAACAGCATCGACAACGCGTAGTTACGGGCGAAGCCGGTTTGCATGCCGCGCAGGCGATTCGACGTTCGGCCCACCAACGCGGCCAGCGCGTTGACCGACCCGTCCACACCGGCATTGTCGACGGCGACCGTCGCGTGCGTCAGTTGCGCACCGGGGCGCATGAAGACCTCCTCGTTGAAGGCGTCGCCGTAACCGTCGGCCCGCGCGGCCGTCGTCAACACCGACACCTGAGCCGGAGCCACCCGCGGGATCTCGGCCTTGCCGCCGTACCTCCGGTAAGCCACCGCGATGCCGACCACCACGACACCGAGGGCCAGTGATGTGCTGACCCAAGCCGGTATCGCGTGCCCGGCCTCTTCGTGCGCGCCGACCACCGGCTCGAGCCAGTGCTTGAGCGTGCCGCCGATGGCGAACAAGGCGCCGGAGAACACCGAACCGAACGCCAGCAGGATCATCGGCCCCGTCATCAACGCCGGCGCTTCGTGCGGGTGCGACCCAGGCGCCCAACGCTTCTTGCCGAAGAAGGTCATCAGCATCACCCGCGTCATGTAGAACGCGGTGATGCCGGCGCCCAGCAGGGCCGCCCCGCCGAGGACATAACCGCGGACGCCACCGGAACCCAGCGCGGCCTCGATAATCGCGTCCTTGGAGAAGAAGCCCGCGAACGGCGGCACACCGATGATGGCCAGGTATCCGAGCCCGAAGGTGATGAACGTGACCGGGAGAGCCGAACGCAGCGCGCCGTAGCGACGCATGTCCTGCTCTTCGTGCATGGCGTGAATGATGGAGCCGGATCCGAGGAACAGCCCGGCCTTGAAGAAGCCGTGGGTGAGCAGGTGCATGATCGCGAACGCGTAACCCGCCGGGCCGAGGCCGGCGGCCAGCACCATGTAGCCGATCTGGCTCATCGTCGACGCGGCCAGGGCACGCTTGATGTCGTCCTTGGCGCAGCCGATGAATGCGCCCAGCATCAGGGTGACGGCGCCGACGATGACGACGGCGAGTTGCGCGCCGGGAGCCAGGTTGAACACCGGGTTGGACCGCACGATCAGGTAGACACCGGCGGTCACCATGGTGGCGGCGTGGATCAGCGCCGACACCGGGGTGGGGCCTTCCATCGCGTCGCCCAGCCAGGCCTGCAGCGGAACCTGGGCGGATTTGGCGCAGGCACCCAGCAGCAACAGCAACCCCATCGCGTTCAGCACCCCGGTGCTAGCCGAGTGAGCGTCGGCGAACACGCCGCTGTAGGACACCGTGCCGAAGGTGGCGAACATCAAGAACATGGCCAGCGCCAGGCCGGCATCCCCGACCCGGTTCATCACGAACGCCTTCTTGGCCGCCGTGGCCGCCGACGGCTTGTGGTACCAGAAGCCGATCAGCAGATACGACGCCAGGCCGACGCCTTCCCAGCCGACGTAGAGCAACATGTAGTTGTCCGCCACCACCAGCAGCAGCATCGAAGCCAGGAACAGGTTGAGGTAGCCGAAGAATCTGCGACGATCGGGATCTTCGGCCATGTAGGCGACCGAATAGATGTGGATCAGCGATCCGACGCCGGAGATCAGCAGTACGAAACACATTGACAGCTGGTCGATCTGCAGCCCGAAGTCGACTTGCAGACCACCCACGGGAATCCAGCTGAACACGGTCTGGTGGATGGTGCGGTCTTCGGCGGCACGACCCAGCAGGTCGGTCAGCAGCGCCACGCCGACACCGAACGAGGAAAGCGCGGCCAGGGTGCCCAGCCAATGTCCCCAGGCGTCGGTGCGCCTACCGCCGAACAGCAGAATGGTGGCACCTGCCAGGGGGAGCGCCACCAGCAGCCAGGTGTAGTGAATCATCTTGGCGTGTCAGCCTTTGAGTAGATTCGCGTCGTCGACCGACGCCGATTTGCGGGCACGGAAAATCGTCATGATGATGGCCAGGCCGATCACCACCTCGCACGCGGCGACCACCATCGTGAAGAACGCGATCATCTGCCCGTCCAGCTTGCCGTGCATGCGCGCGAAGGTGACGAACGCGAGATTGACCGCGTTGAGCATCAGCTCGACGCACATGAACATGACGATCGCGTTGCGCCGCAGCAGCACACCGGAAGCCCCGATGGTGAACAGCAGTGCCGAAAGGTAAAGGTAGTTGGCCGGATTCACGATCGGGTTCCCTTGACGGATTCGGGGGACGGGGTTTCGAGTCCGTCGGCACCGCGAGTGCGCAGGATCTTCGAGACCGACAACTCCGAGTAGGAGCCGTCGGGTAGCAGCGCGGCCACGTCGACGGCGTTGTGCCGCGCGTAGACGCCCGGGTTGGGCAGCGGAGTCGCGCGCCCGCCGGGACGGAAGCGTTCCTCGGCGAGTTCGCGCTGGGTCTTGCGGCGCTCGAACCGCTCACGGTGCGCCAGGATCATGGCCCCGACCGCGGCGGTGATCAACAGCGCGCTGGTGAGCTCGAACGCCCACAGGTAGCGGGAAAAGATCAGTGCGGCAAGGCCTTCGACGTTGCCGCCGGAATTTGCGGCGCTCAGACCGGAAAAGCCGCCGGTCGCCACGTTGCCGATCGCCGCGATCAGCAGGACGCCGAATCCGACGCCGGTCGCCACGCCGGCGATCCGCTGTCCGCGCAGTGTCTCCTTCAGCGACTCGGCTGAGTCGACGCCGATCAGCATCAGCACGAACAGGAACAACATCATCACCGCGCCGGTGTACACCACGACTTGAACGACGCCGAGGAACAGCGCGTCCTGGGCGATGTAGAACACCGCCAGGATGAGCATCGTCATCGCCAGATACATCGCCGAGTACACGGCGTTGACGGCCAGCACCACGCCGAGCGCGCCGATCAACGCCACGGTGCCCAGCACCCAGAACATCACCGCTTCGCCGGTGGAGGTGCGAACAAGCGCGTCGGCCGCCAGATAGCTGATCACCGGGCATCCCCGACTTCCTGGTTCTGCCGCAGACCGTTCGCGGTCACGTTGCCCAGGTAGTAGTCCTTGTCGGTGGCGCCTTCGGTCCTGGGATGCGGCGGGGCCAGCATGTCCTGCAACAGCGGGGCCAGCAGGCGGTCTTTCTCGTAGATCAGGTCGGCGCGATTGTCGTCGGCCAGCTCGTAGTCGTTGGTCATGGTCAGCGCCCGGGTGGGGCAGGCTTCGATGCACAGGCCGCAGCCGATGCACCGCAGATAGTTGATCTGATACACCCGCCCGTAGCGTTCACCCGGCGAGAACCGCGCCTCCTCGGTGTTGTCGGCCCCCTCGACGTAGATCGCGTCGGCAGGGCAGGACCAGGCGCACAACTCGCAGCCGATGCATTTCTCCAGCCCGTCGGGATAGCGGTTGAGCTGATGACGTCCGTGGTAGCGCGGCGCGACCGGGCCGGGCTTCTCCGGGTATTCCTCGGTGATGTTCTTCTTGAACATCGAGGTGAACGTCACCTTGAATCCGGCCAGGGCGTCCAGAATTTTAGCCACGTGCCGTCTCCTTGCTCGCACCAACTGGCTGTTCGAGTTTCTTCAAGGGCAGCGGCGGAACGGGGAACGCCGGTTCGGCCGGGCTCTCGTCGAGTTCCCTGCGGCGCCGCCGCTCTCGTGCCCGCGGACTGGGCGCGCTGAACGGCTTACGCAGCGTCAGCAGCAACACCACCCCGACGACCAGGCTGCTGACCACGAGCAGCGTGGTCCAATGCTCGAATCCCTGATTACGCGACCAGCGGATGACGGCTGCGATCATGATCCAGCCCAGCGAAACCGGGATCAGCAGCTTCCAGCCCAGCGCCATGAACTGGTCGTACCGGAATCGGGGCAGCGTGGCCCGCAGCCAGAAGTAGATGAACAGGAACAACCACACCTTGCCGGTGAACCACAGCAGTGGCCACCAACCGTGGTTGGCCCCGTCCCAGAGATTGATCGGCCACGGGGCGTGCCAGCCGCCCAGGAACATGGTGGCGGCCAGCGCAGAGACCGTCGTCATGTTCACGTACTCGGCGAGCATGAAGATCGCGAACTTCAGCGACGAATACTCGGTGTGGAAACCCGCGACGAGTTCACCCTCGGCTTCGGGCAGGTCGAAAGGCGCCCGGTTGGTCTCGCCCACCATCGAGATCAGGTAGGTCAAAAACGACGGCAGCAGCAGGAAGATGTACCAGACCCGGTCCTGGGCGGCGACGATCTGTGACGTCGACATGGTGCCGGCGAACAGGAACACCGCCGCGAAGGACAACCCCATCGCCACCTCGTAGGAGATGACCTGGGCGGTCGAGCGAACACCACCGAGCAGGGGATAGGTCGAACCCGACGCCCAACCGCCCAGCACGATCCCGTACACACCGATCGCCGACAGGCCCAGGATGAACAGCACAGCGACCGGAAGATCCGTCAGCTGCAACGGAGTCCAGTGGCCGAAGACCGACACCTCGGGACCCATCGGAATGAAAGCGAACGCGGTGAACGCCGGAATCGCCGAGATGGCCGGTGCCGCGAAATACACGAACCAGTCGATGCCCTTGGGGGTGATGCTTTCCTTCAGTGCCAGCTTGACGCCGTCGGCCAGGCTCTGCAGCGTGCCCCACGGTCCCGCCCGGTTCGGCCCGGGCCGCAACTGCATATAACCCAGGATCTTGCGTTCCAGCAGGATGCCCACCAGCACCGTCAACACCAGGTACGCGAAGATGAAAAGCGCCTTGCCCAGCACCAGCCACCAGGTGTCGTGTCCGAAGGCGCCCAGTCCGGTCATTCTCCCGCTCCGATCTTGACGACGCTGCCGATCGTCACGCCCAGCTCTCGGTGCACCGCCGAACCGGGTGAGTTCAGTGGCAGCCACACCACCCGGTCGGGCATGTCGGTGATGTTGAGCGGCAACGTGATCGAGCCGCGCGCGGTACTGACGGTGACGGATTCGCCGGCGGCGGCACCGATCTCGGCCGCGGTGGCCGGCGACAACCGAACCTCGGGTTTGCGCGCGGTTCCGGCCAGATGCGGCTCGCCGTCTTGGCCTCGACCGGCGTCCAGCAGCAACCGCCAACCGGTCAGCACCGCTTCCCCCGCGTCGGGTTGTGCGGGTTCGCCGGCCTCGACGCGCGGCGCGGCGGCGTGCTTACCGTCCCAGCTGCCCAGTGCCGCCAGTTCTTCGCGGGCCGACTCGACGCTGGCGCAGCCGAGGTAGATGCCCATCTCGTCGGCCAGGGTGTCGAGCACCCGGTGGTCGGATTGCCCGGCCTGCAGGGTAGTGCCGCGGAAGACGGGTTCGAAGCCGCGGTAGCGACCTTCCCAGTTGACGAATGCGCCGGCTTTCTGCGTGGTGGGCGCGACCGGGAACACCACGTCGGCCCGCTCGGTGACCTCGCTGTGCCGCAATTCGAGGCTGACGACGAACGGCGCCGCGTCGAGTGCGTTCAAAACCGCGGCCGGGTCGGCGAAGTCGCCGGGTTCGATGCCGCCGACGAGCAGGGCGCCCAGTGTCCCGTCGGACGCGGCCGCCAGGATGCCGTCGACGTCGCGCCCTGGGGTGGAAGGCAATTCGTCCACATGCCAGGCAGCGCGGACCTGGTCGCGGGCGGCGTCGTCGGCGACGGGACGCCCTCCGGGCAGCAGTCCGGGCAGGGCTCCGGCTTCCAGCGCCCCGCGTTCCCCGGCGCGCCGCGGCACCCAGGCCAGCCGCGCGCCGGTGGCGTCGGCCAGTCGGGCCGCGGCAGACAATCCGCCGGGCACGGTGGCCAGACGTTCCCCGACCATGATGACCGCGCCGGGCGTGCTGAGCAGGTCACCCAACTCTCCGGTCGCCAGGCCGTCCAGCGCCTGCGGTTCGGCGCCCGGTGCGGTCTGCAGCAACCGGCCCGACATCTTCTTCAGCGACCGGGTGGCGAACGGTGCGATGGCGTACACGGGGACGTTGTTCTTGCGCGCACCCTTGCGCAGCCGCAGGAACACCGAGGGCGACTCGTCTTCGGGCTCGAATCCGACCAGCAGAACCACCGGCGCCGATTCCAGGTCGGAGAAGCTGACCGTGATCGGGCGCCCGGCGATGCGCGCTGTCAGGAAATCGGTCTCCTCGGCCGAGTAGGGCCGGGCGCGGAAGTCGATGTCGTTGGTATTCAATACAATTCGCGCGAACTTGGCATAGCCGTAGGCGTCCTCCCAGGTCACCCGTCCGCCGACCAGCACGCCGGTGTTACCGCGCGCGGCTTGCAGTCCCTGTACCGCCGCGACGATCGCGTGCGACCACGACGCCGGCACCAGCTCCCCGGAGGAGTCCCGGATCAGCGGCGTGGTGAGCACGTCGCGTTGCGTGGCGTAGGTGAAGGCCCAGCGGCCCTTGTCGCAGATCCATTCCTCATTGACCTCGGGGTCGTCGCCGGCCAGCCGGCGCATCACCTTGTTGCGGCGGTGGTCGGTGCGCTCGGCGCAGCCCCCCGCGCAGTGCTCGCACACGCTGGGGCTCGAGACCAGGTCGAACGGCCGGGCCCGGAACCGGTAGGAGGTCCCGGTCAGCGCGCCCACCGGGCAGATCTGCACGGTGTTGCCGGAGAAGTAGGAGTCGAACGGTTCGTTGGCGTAGATGCCGACCTGCTGCAGCGCGCCGCGCTCCTGCATGTCGATGAACGGGTCGCCGGCGATCTGGCTGGAGAACCGCGTGCAGCGCGCGCACAGGATGCAGCGTTCGCGGTCCAGCAGCACCTGGGAAGAGATGTTGATCGGTTTGGCGAAGGTACGTTTGGGGTCGGTGAACCGAGATTCCGCGCGGCCGTTGGACATTGCCTGGTTCTGCAGCGGGCACTCGCCGCCCTTGTCGCACATCGGGCAGTCCAGGGGATGGTTGATCAGCAGCAGTTCCATCACGCCGTGCTGGGCCTTGTCGGCGGCCGGCGAGGTCAGCTGGGTGCGCACCACCATGTCGTCGGTGCACACGGTGGTGCACGACGCCAGCGGTTTGCGCTGACCTTCCACCTCGACCAGGCACTGGCGGCACGCACCGACCGGGTCGAGCAGCGGGTGGTCGCAGAACCGGGGGATCTGGATGCCCATCAGCTCGGCGGCGCGAATCACCAAAGTGCCCTTGGGGACGCTGATTTCGACGTCATCGATGGTCAGGGACACCATCTCCGGCTGAGCCAGGCCGTCGCCGGTCTTGTTGGTCGCATCAGAGGTCGTGGTCATCGGGAGCTCATGCCTTTCCGTCCAGCGAGAGCATCGAGTCTCGGGGGTCGAACGGGCATCCGCCTCTTTCGACGTGTGCGACGTACTCGTCGCGGAAGTGCTGCAGCGACGACATCACCGGGCTGGCGGCGCCATCGCCCAACGCGCAGAACGACTTTCCCAAGATCGCGTCGGAGATATCGAGAAGTTTGTCGAGGTCTTCACGGGTGCCCTGCCCGTTTTCGAGCCTCGCGTAGATCTTGTCCAGCCAGAAGGTGCCCTCCCGGCACGGGGTGCACTTTCCGCACGACTCGTGCTTGTAGAACTCGGTCCAGCGCCGCACCGCCCTTACCACACAGGTGGTTTCGTCGAATATCTCCAGCGCCTTGGTGCCCAGCATCGAGCCCACCGCGCCGACACCTTCGTAATCCAATGGCACATCGAGGTGTTCGTCGGTGAGCAGCGGGGTGGACGAGCCGCCCGGCGTCCAGAATTTGAGCCGGTGCCCGGCGCGGACTCCGCCGGCATAGTCGAGCAGCTCACGCAGCGTGATGCCCAGCGGCGCCTCGTACTGCCCCGGGTTGGTCACATGGCCGGACAGCGAATACAGCGTGAAGCCAGGCGATTTCTCGCTGCCCATGGACCGGAACCAGTCGACACCGTTGAGGATGATGGCCGGGACACTGGCGATGGTCTCGACGTTGTTGATCACCGTCGGGCAACCGTAGAGGCCGGCGACGGCGGGAAAGGGCGGCCGCAGCCTCGGCTGGCCGCGGCGACCTTCCAGCGAGTCGAGCAGCGCGGTCTCCTCGCCGCAGATGTAGGCACCCGCACCGGCGTGCACCACCAGCTCCAGGTCGAAACCGGATCCGCCGATGTCGCGGCCCAGGTATCCGGCGGCGTAAGCCTCGGCCACCGCGTTCTGCAGGCGCCGCAACACCGGGACCACTTCGCCGCGCACGTAGATGAACGCGTGGCTGGCGCGGATCGCGTAGGAGGCGATGATGACACCCTCGATGAGCACGTGCGGGGTGGCCAGCATCAGCGGAATGTCTTTGCACGTACCGGGTTCGGACTCGTCGGCGTTCACCACCAGGTAGTGCGGCTTGGCGGCGGCACCGGTGTCGCCCTGCGGGATGAACGACCATTTGGTGCCGGTGGAGAAGCCGGCGCCGCCACGGCCGCGCAGCCCGGAGTCCTTGACCGTCCCGATCACGTCGTCGGGATCCATGGACAGGGCTTTCTTCATGGCTTTGTAGCCGTCATGACGTTCGTACGTCGCAAGCGAAAACGATTCGGGGTCATCCCAATACCGGCTGATGACCGGCGTCAGCGGAGTGGTCACGACTCGGCTCCCGGGGCCGCGGTCGCCTGCATGTCGTTCTCGCGCGCCACCCGCAGCCCGGCCAGGGTGGCCGCACCGGCGCCGCCCTGTCCTTCGTCGGGGCGTTCGTCGCGCAGGCCCGCCAGGATGCGCGAGGTCTCGCGGAACTTGCACAGCGGCGCCCCTCGGGTGGGCGCCACCGGCTCACCGGAGCGCAGCGAATCCACCAGCCCGCGCGCAGATTCGACGGTCTGGTTGTCGTAGAACTCCCAGTTGACCATCACCACCGGCGCGAAATCGCAGGCCGCGTTGCACTCGATGTGCTGCAGGGTGACCGATCCGTCGGAGGTGGTCTCGTCGTTGCCGATGCCCAGGTGTTCCTTGAGGTCCTCGAAGATCGCGTCGCCGCCCATCACGGCGCACAGCGTGTTGGTGCAGACACCGACCAGGTAGTCACCGGTGGGGCCGCGGCGGTACATCGTGTAGAAGCTGGCCACCGCGGAAACCTCGGCGCCGGTGAGGTCGAGTTGTCGCGCGCAGAACTCCAGCCCGGCCGGTGTCAGGTAGGAATCCTCGCCCTGCACCAGGTGCAGCAACGGCAGCAGCGCCGAACGCTGGTTGGGGTACTTGCCGATGATCTCCTTGGCTTCGAGCTCCAGCCGGGACTCGACCTCCGGCGGATACGACTGCGGCGCGCCTTCCACGACGAACTGGTTGGGTTCTTCGGGAGGCGGTCCGAGTCTGATGAAAACCCGTTCGCCACTGCCGGATACGTTGGGTTCGCTCAACGGTCCACTCCGCCCATAACCGGGTCGATGCTGGCGACGGCGGTGATCAGGTCCGCGACCATGCCGCCCTCACACATCGCCGCCACTGCCTGCAGGTTGGTGAAAGACGGGTCCCGGTAGTGCACCCGGTAGGGGCGGGTGCCGCCGTCGCTGACCATGTGCACGCCGAGTTCCCCGCGTGGTGACTCGACGGCCACGTAGACCTGGCCGGCGGGCACCCGGATGCCCTCGGTGACCAGCTTGAAATGGTGGATCAACGCTTCCATCGAACCGCCCATGATCTTGGCGATGTGCTCGGGTGAGTTGCCCATTCCGTCGGGGCCGACGTAAAGGTCTGCGGGCCAAGCGATCTTGCGGTCCTCGACCATGGTCGGGCCGGGCTTGAGCTTGTCCAGGCACTGTTCGACGATCTTGATCGACTCCCACATCTCTTTGACGCGAATGATGTAGCGCCCGTACGCATCACAGGTGTCGGCGGTGATGACGTCGAAGTCGTAGTCTTCGTAGCCGCAGTACGGCTCACTCTTGCGCAGGTCGTGCGGCAACCCGGTGGAACGCAGGATCGGGCCGGTGATACCGAGTGCCATGCACCCGGTCAGGTCCAGGTATCCGACATCCTCGGTGCGGGCTTTCCAGATCGCGTTCTCGTTGAGCAGGTCGCCCATTTCGCGCAGCGGTTGCCGGAGCTGCCGAAGCGCTTCGGCGATGTCGTCCACCCCGTTGGGCGGCAGATCCTGGGCCAGGCCGCCGGGACGGATGTAGGCGCTGTTCATCCGCAGCCCGGTGATCTGCTCGAACAGGGTGAGGATGATTTCGCGGCCCCGGAATCCGACGAACATCGGTGTCATGGCGCCCAGCTCCATGCCGCCGGTCGCCAACGCCACCAGGTGCGAGGAGATCCGGTTAAGTTCCATCATCATCACCCGGATGACATTGACCCGCTCCGGGATCTCGTCGGTGATGCCGAGGAGTTTCTCCACGCCCAGGCAGTAGGCCGTTTCGTTGAAAAACGGTGACAGGTAATCCATTCGGGTCACGAAGGTGACGCCCTGCGTCCAGTAGCGGTACTCGAGGTTCTTCTCGATCCCGGTGTGCAGGTAGCCGATTCCGCAGCGCGCCTCGGTGACCGTCTCGCCCTCGATCTCGAGGATCAGCCGCAACACCCCGTGGGTGGACGGATGCTGGGGACCCATGTTGACGACGATGCGTTCGCCGGGGTCCGCGTTACGGGCGGCGTCGACGACCTTGTCCCAGTCCTGCCCGCCGGCGACCACGAGCGTTTCGGTTGTGCTCATCAGTTGTAACCCCTGCGCTCGTCGGGCGGAGGTATCTGCGCGCCCTTGTACTCGACCGGGATTCCGCCTAGCGGGTAGTCCTTGCGCTGCGGATGCCCATGCCAGTCGTCGGGCATCTCGATGCGGGTCAGCGACGGATGTCCGTCGAAGATGATCCCGAAGAAGTCGTAGGTTTCGCGCTCGTGCCAGTCGTTGGTCGGGTAGACGTCGAACAGCGACGGGATGTGCGGATCACTGTCCGGCGCAGACACTTCCAGCCGCAGCCGCCGGTTGTGGGTGATCGACTTCAACGGGTAGACGGCGTGCAGTTCCCGCCCGGTCTCGTTCGGGTAGTGCACCCCGTTGACACCCAGACACAGTTCGAACCGCAACTCCGGTTCGTCGCGCAGCCGCCGGGCCACCTGCGGCAGCAGATCCCGGCGCACGTTCAGGGTCAGCTCGTCGCGGTAGACGACGACTTTCTCTATTGCGTCGTCGAACTCGATGCCGTCGCGTGCCAGGGCCTCGCCCAGTCGGTCGGCGATGTCGTCGAAGTAGCCACCGTACGGGCGGGGGGTGTCGCCGGGCAGGGCGATCTCGCGCACCAGCCGGCCGTATCCGGAGGTGTCACCGGTGCCGCGAACACCGAACATGCCGTGGCGAACGGCGATGACTTCCTGCCCGTCGGCCGGGAAATCCGTCTTCGGGGCGCCGGGCGTCAACGCCGCACCCTGCGGGTCTTTTTCCGGTGAGCTCATCGCAGCAGTCCGCGCATTTCGATGGTCGGGCGCGCCGACATGGCCGCCTCTTCGGCTTCGGCGATTGCGCGTTCCCGGTTGACGCCGAGCGGCATCTCCTGAATCTTCTCGTGCAGCTTCAGGATTGCGTACAACAGCATCTCGGGCCGCGGCGGGCACCCGGGCAGGTAGATGTCCACCGGCACGATGTGGTCGACGCCCTGGACCACCGCGTAGTTGTTGAACATTCCCCCCGACGAGGCGCACACGCCCATTGCCAGAACCCATTTGGGCTCGGCCATCTGGTCATAGATCTGCCTCAGCACCGGCGCCATCTTCTGGCTCACCCGTCCCGCGACGATCATCAGGTCGGCCTGGCGCGGCGTCGCGGAGAACCGTTCCATCCCGAACCGGGCGATGTCGAATCGGGGGCCGGCCGTCGCCATCATCTCGATCGCGCAGCAGGCCAGTCCGAACGTCGCCGGCCACAGCGAGTTCTTGCGGACATAGCCCGCCACCTTCTCGACTGTCGACAGCAGAATTCCGCCGGGCAGCTGTTCTTCCAGTCCCACTTTGCTACCTCAATCCCACGTCAGGCCGCCGCGGCGCCACACGTACGCATAGGCCACGAACACCGTCAGCATGAACACCACCATCTCGACCAGCGCGAAAGTCCCCAGCGAGTCGAAGCTGACCGCCCACGGATAGAGGAACACGATCTCGATGTCGAAGACGATGAACAACATCGCGGTCAGGTAGTACTTGATCGGAAACCGTTGACCGCTGGCGTTCGGACCGCCCGCGGAGGTGTCCGTCGGCTCGATCCCGCACTCGTAGGCCTCGAGCTTCGACCTGTTGAAGCGGGTCGGGCCGGTGATGCTGGCCAGGAATACCGAGCCGACGGCGAAGGCTGCGGCGATGGCCGCCAGCACCAGGATGGGTATGTAGACGTTCAACTCGCTCCACGATCCGTCGTATGGGCCGCCCGCGCAGCGGCCAGGGCGGTGGCTGGGCTGGTTGTGACGGACCGGGCATGTGGGCCATCACAGTGACCTTCAACATAGTCTCGCGACGGCCGAAGCTCGTGGCCGGGGTCAAGCTCTTGGACAAGTCATGGGCGACGGGCGGCCGAGGTGGGCGGCGTCGATACCGCGCCGCGTGGGCCCATGGCCCCGAAATGTGCCGCACGGTCCTGCCGACGCTCTTAACCAGGCAAAATATGGCCGATTCTTTCGACCGGCAGACTCGGCGGAGCGCTAGTTGTTACCCTTACCACTGGACTGCTGCGGGGTTCTTGCGGGTCAGCAGCAACCGCTGACGGCCGATCTGGAAGGACGAAAACTGTGACCTTTCCCACGTTGCCGCCGGAGATCAACTCCTTGCGAATGTTCCTCGGCGCGGGTAGCGGTCCCATGTTGCAGGCGGCTGCGGCCTGGGACGGACTGGCCGCGGAGCTGGCATCGGCCGCCGACTCCTTCGGCTCGGTGATCTCGAACCTGGCGGGACAGGCGTGGCAGGGCGCGGCATCTGCGGCGATGGCGGCTGCTGCGGCGCCGTACGCCGGTTGGTTGGCGGCGGCGTCCTCGCAATCGATGGGGGCCGCCAGCCAGGCGCGCACTGTCGTCAGTGCCTTCGAAGCGGCCCGCGCAGCCACCATTCACCCCAGTGCAGTGGAGCAGAACCGCAACGCGTTCGTGCAGCTGGTGATGTCGAATCTGTTCGGGCAGAACGCGCCGTTGATAATGATGGCCGAGAGCATCTACGAGGAGATGTGGGCTCAGGATGTGAGCGCGATGACGGGGTATTACGCCGGCGCCGCGGCGGCGGCCGCGCAGGTGGTGCCGTGGCAGACGGTTTTGCAGAGCTTCCCGGCGCTGACCGCTGGTCTGGCGGGCGGACTCAGCGCAGCCGCGCACGCGGGTTCGGGGACCGGCGCCGCGGCGGGCGCGGCCGGGGGCGCCCCGGCCGCTGCCGGACCGGTAGGCGCCGGCGGTGCCGCCGCGGCGGCGGGCGGCGGTGGCGGCGGGAGCGCTGCTGGGGGCGTCGGAAGCGCCGACGCGGGCCTGGCGCCGGCCAGCTACACCGCCGGTGACCCGTCGGCATACACCGGCGGCGGCGCGGCAGCACCCGCGGCCGCAACCAGTGCCGCGGCCACCGCCGCGAATACCGGAGTCGCGAGTCCGGGGTTTGCCGGCATGGGCATGATGCCGATGGCGATGGGCGGCCTCGCCATGGCCGGGTTGCTCGGCGACAGTCCGTCGGTGCCGGTTCTCGCCAAGTACGGAGACCCCGAAGAGTCCGAGAAGAAGGCCGTCGAGCAGACCTCGGAAGAAGTGTCGGCGGAGGCACCGGACGCCGCCGAAACGCCGGCGGCCGAGGTGCCGGCGATGACCGTGCTGCCGACGGCGGCACCTGGCATCGCCGCGCAGGCGGCCCCGGGCGCGGCACCGGCGCAAACCGCTCCCGCGACGGCATCCGGGATTCCGCAGTCGGGTCTACGCGCGGCGGCCAAGCCGGCCGGGGAAGCCGCGTCGCAGGACGAGGAAGCCGTCGAGAACGTGGCCACGTTGCGGCCGGCGATCGCCCCCGGTGAGTTTCACGCTCGGGCAGAAGAAGAGGAAGAAGCCCCGCGGGTTCAGCTCCGCGGCTAGTGCGTGAGCGCTCGCAGCAGGCTGAGCACCGTGCGACCCAGCACGATCGGGTCGAGGGGATGCGGCACCGCCGCCTCGGCGCGTGACCAGTTGGCCAACCACGCGTCGTCCGGCCGTCCGGTGAGGACCAGGATCGGCGGGCAGCTGGACAACTCGTCCTTCAGCTGCTTGGCGATACCCATACCGCCCGTCGGCGTCGCTTCCCCGTCGAGAATGGCGAGGTCGATGCCGCCTTCGTCCATCGTCCGGATCACCATCGGGCCGGTTGCGATCTCGACGTAGCTCAACTCGGGCAGGTCGGGGTGCAGCCGTTTACCCAGGGCTTGCATCACCTGCTCCCGGGTCTGGACGTTGTCGCTGTAGACGAGAATCTTCAGGGGGCTGCTGGAGTCGGGCACGGTCCAGATGGTAGATCACGCGATTCCGGCGGACCGCACGAAGACGGCTTCTGACGACACGGTGACGGTGTTGGCCATGACGCCGAGTTTGTTCCAGTCCACGTCGAAACGGGTCCGGTCGAGCTGGGTTTCACCGTGTATCCGCACTGACCCGTCGTCCAGCTCGGTGATCCGGACCGGCAACAGCACCGGCTCGCTGACGCCTTTGATGGTGAAATTCGTCTGCAGTTCGGCGGACTTCCCGGTCGTCGGTTGCAAGCCGGTGACCAGGATCGTGATGTGCGGGAAGCGCT
Organism: Mycobacterium sp. NGS22; assembly: GCF_059813095.1. Lineage (NCBI taxonomy): Bacteria > Bacillati > Actinomycetota > Actinomycetes > Mycobacteriales > Mycobacteriaceae > Mycobacterium > Mycobacterium sp. NGS22. Next base: position 34,602 of record NZ_JCALDY010000031.1, on the reverse strand, counting down.
GGGCGTCGAAGAAGTCGGCGGACAGCAGGTGCCGGTCCCGACGGCGGATGCCGGTGCGCAACGAGGCGACCACGATGGTGAGCCGGCCCGAAATGGTGCCTTCGTCGGTGAGGCGTCCGTCGCCGCTGATCTTGGTGAACTTGCCCTTGACGGGCAGCACGCCCCACATGTTCTTGATCTTGAATCCGACCGACGACCGGTCGGGTGCCAGGTTCCAGGGCCCGGTGGTCTCGGGATCGGTGAGCAGCGTCTCCAGCGTCGTCATCGTCGGTCCTCGTGCCGGTCCAGTAGCGGGGCGAGTTCCTCGGGGTTGAAGTACTCGTCGATACGGTTGATAAAACCGTTGTTGTCCAACTTGATCACGATGCAAACCCGCAGCGAGATCGACTGCCCGGCGTGCCCGCTGGCGCGCAGGATGTGCTGTTGGACGAATCCGGTGTCGAAGACCTGCCGATCGAGGATTTCGTAGCTGCGCTCGGTGGTGGCCGAGATGAACCAGTTGATCACCCGCAGCGCGCGGGCCTTGTCATCGCACTTTCTGGGGTCGCGGTGTCCGTCCGTCCGCCATACCGCGATGTCGTCGCTCCACATGTCGGCCACCTCGTCGCAGTCGCCGCGTTCGATGGCGGCGAACAGGCGATCGGCGGCCTCGAGAACGGCATGGCTCATGGGGCGGGCTCCTCTGGTGCGTCGTATCCGGGATGGGCGGCGGCCAGCCGATGGCGGACCAGGGTGCGTAGCACGGCGGTGACGTCTTGGGCGTGCTCGTCGAAGTCTCCGCGCCGGATGGCGGCGGTCAGGGCGGCTTCGTCCGGGAACCCCAAGTCCGTCAGCGCCGCCCGGACGTCGGATTCGTCGGGTTCGAGCAGTTCTCGTTCGACCATGCGCAACGCGTTGGCGGCCACCCGGGCGTGGAAGTTGACCGGTCCGCTGGTCGCCTCGCGGACCTCGGTCTCCAGGAATTCGGCGACGGCGGCGACGAGTTCGGCGGCCGTCGGCCGGCCGTGCAGACTCACGACGCTTCCTCGAGTAGGTCCAGCAGGTCCCACTCGTTCTCGCAGACGCGCCGGCCGATGGTGGCCAGTTCGACCGAGCGGGTCTGCCCGCTCAGATGCCGCTCGGCCTGGTAACGGCAGATGATCCCCCACCGCAGGGTGGCCAAGACCAGCCACCACCGGAACGTCGGGCGATCGACGGTCGAACCGGCGGCGTCCTCGTAGCTGCGCAGGAAACTTTCGATGCTGCCCAGCCCGCCCGCCGCGCGGCTGGGGGGCGCGCCGAACCGCCAGGCGCGCACACAGAACCAGGCCAGGTCTTCGTAGCTCTCTCCGGCGTGCACCAGCTCCCAGTCCAGCACGGCGGCCAGCTCGGATCCATCGACGATCAGGTTGCCCATCCGGAAATCGCCGTGCACCAGCACGGTGGGGGAAGGCGTCGACGGCCGGTTGGCTTCCAGCCAGCGGAACGCCCATTCGAAGGTGGCGGTGGTGTCACCCATCTCGTCGAGCCGTTCGCGCCACTGGCCGACGGGATCTTCCTCGGTGAGCCCGGGTATGTCGGGGTCGGCCCGGTGAATGGCGGCGATGGCCTGCGCGCACTGGTGCAACAGCCGCTGTGGGTCGCTGAGTTGCCGGTAGATGCGCCGAACGATGGTCTCGCCCTTGATCTCTTCGCAGATGAGGAACGGATTGCCCAGGGCGCCTACCGAATCATCGGCGATCAGCACGTGCGGAACCGGTGCGCCGGCGGCTCTGGCGGCGGCTTGGGTGCGGGCTTCCAGCTCCATGCCCGCGTGGACGTCATCGGGCGGGCCGCTGCGCAGGATCAGCGCGCGCCTCTCGGCGTCTGTGACGGCGTCGAACGCGTAGGTGGTGCGGCTGGCGCCGCCGGTGAGCACGCGCAGGTTCTCGACGGTCACCGGCTGGCCGGTTACCCCCGCCAACAGCGCGGCCAGGTCCTCGGCGAGGGTCATTTCTTGCCGAACTTGAACAGCCGCTGGGCGACTCGGCGGATCTGGATCTCCTCGGCGCCCTCGGTGATCCGGTAACGACGGTGATGGCGGTAGATGTGTTCGAGTTGTTCGTGGCGGCTGTAGCCGATGCCGCCGAGCACCTGCATGGCCCGGTCGGCGGCTTCGCACACCAGGCGGTTGGCGCGGTAGTTGGCCATCGACACCTTGTCGGAGACCTCCATGTGGTGGTTGTCGTCCAGCTGGGTGGCCGCGTAGTACACCAGCAGCCGCACCATCTGCGCTTCGGTCTGCAACTCCACCAGCGGCCACTGCACGGCCTGGTTCACTGCCAGCGGCTTGCCGAACACGATGCGTTCACCGGCGTAGGCCACCGCGCGGTCGATGCAGTACTGCGCGGCGCCCAGGCTGCTGGCCGCCTGCCGAATCCTGTTCTCGTGCAGGAAGGTCTGGCCCACTTCCAGGCCGCGGTCCACCTCGCCGAGCACCGCGTCGGCGGGCACCCGGACATCTTTGAGTTCCACCTCCGCGTGGTCGGTGGGCATGTTGAACGTCCACCAGTAGTACGGGATGGTGAAGCCGGGGGAGTCGCACGGCACCAGGAACGCGCTGATGCCACGGGCCTGTCCGGGCTCGCCCGAGGTGCGGGCGAACACCAGATCGTGGCTGGCGCGATGCACGCCGGTGTTGAATCGCTTGGCGCCGTTGATGACCCAGTCGTCGCCGTCCTTGACCGCGGTGGTCTCCAACCAGGTGGCGTCCGATCCGTGGCCGGGTTCGGTCAGTCCGAACGCCATCGAGCGCTCGCCGGTGATCAGCGCCTCGGTCCACTCCTGCTTCTGTGCGTCGGTGCCGAACCGGTCCATCATGATGACCTGCGGGAAGTTGCCGACGATCGACGACTCGTCCTGCAGGTCGTTGTGCAGCCCGAGACCCTTGTGCGCCAGGTGTTCCCGGATGAGGGCCATGTCGATGTTGCTGCCGTCGCGGCCACCGAACTGGGCGGGCAGGCCGTAGCGCAGCCAGCCTGCCCGGTCCGCGCGCCTGCGCATCTCGCCGAGCAGGTCCTCCCATTCGCGACGGGGGATGCCACCGTTGTCCCAGTCGGTGCGGGCGTTCTCCCGGCGATGGTCGAAGTACTGGATGTTCTCGCGTTCCAGCGGTTTGATCTCGGTCTCGATGAACTCGTCCATCTCCGCGAGCAGTCCCGGAAGATGTTCTGGCAGAGCGAAATCCACGTTGTTATCCTTACTTTCCGTACAGGGTTTTCTTCCAGATCCGCGACAGCAGGGCGATGGCGTCCTCGTCGGTGATCGTGACGCCGAGTCCTTTTCGGGGGTCTGGCTTGCCGACGAACACCGTGGTGAAGTTCTCGAACAGCAGGGCAATCGCCGCCGCGGTGTGTTCCGGGTTCAGTTCGGTGCCGTACCCCTGCTCCTGGGCGCGGTGGACCGATGCCGCCACGATGTCCATGCCGAACCGGCGGAAGTCGTTCTGCACCTTGGCAAACCGCTGCTGGGTCGCGGCCAGCTGGGCCACCGCGATCATGATGCCGATGTTCTGTTTGAACATGTTCCAGTAACCGGTGACGGTCGTGGTGAAGAACGTGTCGTCGTCGGGGGAGGAGGGCAGGTCGACGCTGGATCCCGATGGTTCGACGACGTCATGCAAAAACGACTCCGCCAGCGCGGCCAGCAGGTCTTCCTTGTCGGTGAAATACCGGTAGAACACCGCCGAGGACTTGCCCGCCGCCGAGGTGATGTCAGCCAGCGTGGTGCCGTGAAAACCGCGCTCGGCGAACAGCTTCCGGGCCGCCAGCTCGATAGCCTGACGGGTCTGTCGCCCCTTGGCGCTCACCAGCTCGGCGGGCATCAGCCGCGGATCCGGTCTCCGGCGCGCAACAGTGCGCTGGGCAGGTCATGCCCCACAGCCGATCTCGCAACCTCCGCCGCCGCGATCGCGGCCGCCAGGTCCACGTCGACCTCGAATCCGCTGTCGGTCAACAGGTACACCAGGTCCTCGGTCGCGATGTTGCCGGTGGCTCCCGGCGCGAACGGGCAGCCGCCCAGGCCGCCGACCGACGCGTCCAGGCGGGTGACGCCAGCGGTGACCGCGGCATACGCGCTGGCCAGCCCGGAACCGCGGGTGTTGTGGAAATGCCCGCCCAGCGGCAGGTCGGCGATGACCGGACTCAGTTGCGCGACCAGCGAACTCACCCGGCCGGGCGTGGCGGTGCCGATGGTGTCGGCGATGCAGAACCGGTCCACGCCGTGCGAGACCGCGGCCGCACCGATGTCCAGGACGCGCTGCGCCGGGGTGGGCCCGTCGAACGGGCAGTCCCACGCGGTGGCGACGATGACCTCGACGGCCGCGCCGCCGTCGTGGGCGATGGCGACGATGTCGCCGATCTGGTCGGTGGCCTCGGCGCTGGAACGCCCGACGTTGGCTTTGCTGAACGCGTCGCTGGCGGCCACCACATACTCGATCGAGCGCAGTCCGGCCGCGATCGCGCGTTTGGCGCCGTTGGGACTGGCCACCAGGGCGGAGAATTCGATCTCCGGGAAGTTGTGCAGTTCGGCGGCCAACTCGGCGGCATCGGCCATCGACGGCACCTTCGTCGGAGAGACGAACGCGGTGGCTTCCACCTCACGTACCCCGGTGGCCGCCACGGCGGCCAGCAGTTCCAGCTTGGCCGACAACGGGATCGGCTGCTCGATCTGCAGGCCGTCGCGCAGTGCCACTTCGCGAATGTCTATGTGGGCGTTCACAACACCTCCTCGGCGACCCATTGGGCGATGTCGTCGGAGCTCTTGCCCAGCAGGCCGGCGTAGACGTCTTCGTTGTGTTGCCCCGGCCGCGCCGGACCGGCGTTGCGGACCGCACCGGGGGATTCCGAGAGCACCGGCACGATTCCCGGGCCCAGCACTTCCCGGCCGACCCGCTCGTCGTAGTGCGGCACCAGCATGTCGCGCGCCCGCAGTTGCGGGTCGTCGACCACCTCGGCGACCGTGTTGATCGGTCCGGCGATCACCCCTGCGGCGGAAAGGGTTTCGATGATGTCAGCCGGCTGGCGCCCGGCGGCCCAGGCGCCGATGATCTCGTCGAGTTCGTCCTGGTTGCGGCCTCGGGCGCGGTGGGTGTCGAATCGTTCGTCGGTGACGAGTTCGGGACGTCCCATCGCCTTGCACAACCGGGCGAACACGGTGTCCTGGTTGGCCGCGATCACCACCCACGAGCCGTCGGCGCTGCGGTAGATGTTGGACGGGGCGATCCCTTCCAGCCGGGTGCCCGACGGTCCTCGCACCACGCCGCCGACGTCGTAGTCGGGAATCGTGGATTCCTGCACGGCTAAACAGGATTCGGTCAGCGCGACATCGACGACCTGACCTCTACCGGTGACGCCGCGGCGGTGCAGCGCAGCCAGGGCGCCCTGCGCGCCGAACATGCCGGCCAGGGTGTCGCCCAGGGACAGCGCGAGCCGGGGCGGGGGGCCGCCGGGGAAGCCGTTGAGGTGCCGCAGCCCGCTGGCCGCTTCGGCGACCGAGGCATAGCCCGCCTTGTGGGCGTCCGGTCCGGTCTGGCCGTAGCCCGACACCCGGACCAGGATGATGCCCGGATTGCGGTCACTGAGCACGTCGTAACCCAGGTTCCATTTTTCCAGCGTGCCCGGGCGGAAGTTCTCGACGATGATGTCGGACTTGTCGACGAGGTCCAGGAACAACTCGCGTCCGCGGGGCTTGCGCAGGTCGAGGGTGATGGCGCGTTTGTTGCGGGCGTGCACGGTCCAGAAGACGCGATGTCCGTCGACTTCGGCCTGGCCCCAGGTGCGCAGCGGGTCGGGGGCGTTGGGTGGTTCCACCTTGATGACGTCGGCGCCCATGTCGCCCAGCAGCCGGCCGGCGAACGGGCCGGCGATCAAGGTGCCGAGTTCGAGCACCCGGATGCCGTCCAGCGGGCCGGTGGAGGTCATCCGGCGCTCGCGAAGTCGTGCCGGTTCAGCCAGTCGGTGACGATGTCGACGGCTTGGCGCAGTTTGTCACGCTGGTCGGGTCCCACGTAATAGTGTGTCGCGCCGGGGATTTCGTACATCTCCTTGTCCGGGTGCCCGATCGCCTCGAAAAGCCGCCGGGTGTGGCTGGGTGTGCACGCGTCGTCGCCCAGGTTACCGATCACCAATGCGGGGATCGCCAGGTCCTTGCCGCACGCCACGCCGTCGCCCCGGGCGTCGTCGTAGCTCCACTGCGACAGCCAGCCGCGCAGGGTGGAAAACCGGGCCAGCCCGACCGGGCTCATGTTCACCACCTGCGGATCACCCAGGTAGCAGGTGCCCGGTGTGCGTTCGTTGGGGTCGACGGTGGGATCCAGCCAGCGCGGGTCGGCCATGGTGCCGTGCACGACGAAGGCGAACTCGTCATCCGGGCGGCCCGCCGCCTTCAACTCCTGCAGCTTGTCCTTCGCCCACGCGGTGATGCGCCGGTTGCGTTCGATCTGCGCGTTGCGGTAGCGGACCAGGAACTCCTCGCTGTAGGGCGGTTGGTTCGGGTTGTCCGGGTTGTACAGGTCCAGCTCGGGGTCGCGGTTGCTGGGATCGGATTCGTCCAGGATCGACGCATCCAGCCATTCGGTCAGCGTGCCGTGGCGGCTGATGTGCGCGGCCAGCAACATGATTCCGTCGGCGGGCGGCAGGTCGAGCTTGGTCAGGTCGGGGCCGTCCCCGGACGGGCTGGAGGTGATCGTCGGGTGCTGCGCCTGCTGCTGGTAGAACACCGACAGGGAGCCGCCGCCGCTCCAGCCGGCCAGGACCACTTTCTGGTAACCCAACCGGTTCTTGGCGTCCTTGATGCATTCGCCGAGGTCCTCGACCACCTTCTCCATCAGTAGCGCGGAGTCGGTGCCGCGGAACCGGCTGTTGCAGTAGATGACATGGTGACCGGCCCGGGCCAGGGCGTTGATCATCGGCAGGTAGGCCCCGCCGCCGATCGGGTGCATGAAGACCAGCACGGTGTCCGACGGGCGGTCCTTCGGCTTGAGCAGGTAGCTCTCCAGGACGGTCAGCTCGGCCACCCCGCCGTAGACGTCTCGTACCGCCGAATGGTTCTGGAAAGCAACGAGATAGGGGATTCGCTCGTAGTCGTACTTCACTGGTGCTGTCCTAGGTCGTTGGCGAGTATTTCGGGTGACGGGGTCAGCCGGCGCCGGGTGTCGATGGCGATCACCTGCCAGTCCACCCGTTGATAGTCGTCGAACTTGCGGCGCGCCCGTTCGCGAGCTTTCTCCGGCGCCCCGTGGTGAACCCCTTGCGGCGCATGGGAGATCAGGCCCGGCGGCATCGGGATGCCGTACAGCGAGCCGCCGTGGAAGAACGCGATCTCGTCGTAGTCGACGTTGCGGTGATACCACGGGGTTCGTTCGGTGCCGGGGATGCCCTCGGCGGGTTTGGGCAGGAAGTTCATCACGTACACGCCGGTGGCCTGCATGAACAGATGCACGGTCGGGGGCAGGTGCACGCTGTCGGAGGTGACGACGTTGTAGTCGGCGATGTTGAAGGTGAACGCGAAGTTGTCGCCGCGCCAGCCTTCGACGTCGATCGGATTGTGTTGGTAATAAAGAGTGGTTGTCGACCCGGCATCCGGCATGTCCCGATGGATCAGCCGCACTTCGTACTCGTCCCGGCCGTCGTCGTCGAGCGCCACCGGGTCCGGGATCACGGCCTGCGACGGGTCGAACGGGAAGTGCCGGCCCAGCGCACCGGGTGGCGGCACCCGGAACTCGTCGGTCGCCTCGATCATCAGCAAGGTGGTTTCGCCGTCGGGTATCTGGCGCCAGGTGGTCGCTTTCGGGAGGTACACCCAGTCGCCCGGCCGGTAGCGCAGCGGGCCGAACTCGGTTTCCAGCAGTCCGGCGCCGTCGTGCACGAAGCACAGCAGGTCGCCGTCGACGTGGCGGGTGTAGAACGGCATCTCCTCCTGCCGGCGGCTCAGCAGCACCCGGCAGTCGGGGTTGCTGAACATCAGCAGCGGTCCACCGCCTGCATCGGTGGCGTCGCTGGGTTTGAGCTGGTCGGCCAGCACGTCCACCGGTCGCAACGGTCCCACCGCGCGGTAGGCGGTGGGGTCGTGGCGGCGGTAGATGTTGGCGGTGCGACCGGTGAACCCGCCGCGGCCGAGTTCGTCGTCCTTGAGGCCGTCGAGGTCGGCGTGTACGCGTTTCGGTGTCCTGCCTTTGCGCAGGTGAATGAAGGATTCCACGGCGGCCTCCAAGACTCTGTCGAGCAGACGCAAACTCGCATGGTTGCGGACCAAATTGTGCGATTTTGCGTCTGCTCGCGCGGGGACGGGCTCATAAAACTAAAAGTGACATTAGTTTCTCTTTTGCCGGGATGCAAGCACAGGCGGTGCCGCCGGGACTTCTCGGTCACGAGGGTCCCCAAAATGCCAGAAAACCGGTGCTGCGCCGTACATTTGCGGACGCTCGCGGGATCAATCGCGTCGCGAACTGCGCACGCTCTAGTCGCGGATGCGCAGTACGACTTTCCCCTTGGCCGAGCGGTTCTCCAGTGACGCCACCGCGGCGGCGGCCTCGGCCAACGGGTACACGTCGGGTTCCGGCGGTGCCAGCTTGCCCGAGGCGAACAGTTCCTCCAACGCAGCCCACTGTTCGTCGAGTGCACCCGGATGCTTGCCTGCCCACGCGCCCCAACCGACCCCGACCACGTCGATGTTGTTGAGCAGCAACCGGTTTACCTTCACCGTGGGGATCTCGCCACCGGTGAAGCCGATCACCAGCAACCGTCCCGCCGGGGCCAGGGAACGCAGTGAATCGGTGAACCGGTCGCCGCCCACCGGGTCCACCACAATGTCGACGCCGCGGCCGTCGGTGAGCTCTTTGACCGCGTCTTTGAACCCGTCGGCCAGCACCACATCGGTGGCACCGGCCGCCGTCGCGATCTGTCCTTTCTCTTCCGAGCTGACCACCGCGATGACGCGGGAGGCGCCCAACACCGGCGCCAGGCGCAGCGCCGACGTGCCGATGCCACCGGCGGCCCCGTGCACCAGCACCGTCTCACCGGTCTGCAACCGGCCGCGGGTACTCAGCGCGAAGTACACCGTCAGGTCGTTGAACAGCACCCCGGCGCCCGCCTCGAAGCTGACGTTGTCGGGCAGCTTGAACACCCGGTCCGGGCCCAGCACCGCGACCTCGGCCATCGCCCCGGTCAGCATGGTCAGTCCGAGGACCCGGTCGCCGGCTTGCACGTGCGCCCCGTCGGGCGCCGAGCGGACCACTCCGGCGATCTCGGCACCCAGCACGAACGGGGGATCCGGCCGGTACTGGTAGAGACCGCGGGTGAGCAGCGCGTCGGGGAAGGCCACTCCGGCGGCGTGCACGTCGACCACCACGCCGTCGCCGGTGGGTTCGTCGACGTCTGTCACCTCGATCGCGTCCGGACCGTCCAGTCGAGTCACCTGTGCCGCGCGCATGCCAACCTCCAAGTCGATTCCCGCCTGCCTCAATCTAGAACTCCGCATCGTGGTGGCGCCGGGCGGTAGGCCGGTCTCGGGCTAACCTCGAGCGGTGGATCGCTTCCCTTTTGGTCGCTGCGGCGTTGTGCGACTGGCCGGCTGATGTCGTTGGTTCGCACCGCCACCGTTGCTGATGCTGCGGCGTGTGCCGAGATTTACCGGCCCTATGTGCTCGATACTCCGATCACCTTCGAAACCGAAGTGCCGACGGTGCAGGACATGGCCGATCGCATCGAAGCCGCTGTCGACGGCTACGAATGGCTGGTGCTCGAGGTCGACGGGATTGTCACCGGCTATGCCTATGCGAGCCAGTTTCATCCACGTTCGGCCTACCGGTGGGTGGTGGAGACCAGCGTCTATCTGGCGCAGGATCGCCAGCGATCGGGCGGCGGGCGGCTGCTGTACACCGAACTGCTCAAACGTCTTCCCGGACATGGGTTCCGCAGAGCATTCGCCTGCATCGCCCAGCCCAACGAGGCCAGCAACGCGTTTCACGAAGCCTTCGGGTTCCAGCCGGTCGGGCTTTTTCGTCGGGTCGGATGGAAGCTCGACACCTGGCACGACGTGCAGTGGTGGGAACTGGATCTGGTGGACCCCGACGACGAAGTCGACCCGCCGGCGGAGATCGGCTGAGTCCGCTACTTCAGTTCGGCCGAGGACAGGCCCAGCAGGCGCCGGGCGACCACCAGCTGCTGAATCTGTTGGGTGCCTTCGAAGATGTCCAGGATCTTGGAGTCGCGACCCCACTTCTCCAGCAGTGTCTGCTCGGAATAGCCGGTGGTGCCGGCTAATTCGACCGTCTTCAAGGTGACGTCGGTGGCCATTCGGCCGGCCTTGGCCTTACTCATCGACGCTTCCTTGGAGTTGGGGATGCTGTTGTCGGCCTGCCAGGCTGCCCGCAGCGACAGAAGATAGCTTGCCTCCCAGTCCGATTCCATGCGCAGGAACTCCGCAGCGGCCGCACTCTGGGCGTGCGCCGGCCGGTCGTAGTCGATGTCGACGCCGGCATTGGAGAGGATCTTGCGGATTTCCTCCAGTGCGGCCCGGCCGACGCCGACGGCCATCGCGGCGACGATCGGCCGGGTGTTGTCGAAGGTCTCCATCACACCGGAAAAGCCCTTGCCCACTTCGATTTCCGGATTGCCCAGGATGTTGTCCTTGGGGATGCGCGCGTTGTCGAACCGGATCACCGCGGTGTCCGAACCCTTGATACCCAGCTTGTGCTCGAGGCGTTCAACGGTGACGCCGGGATGCTCGCGCGGCACGACGAACGATTTGATGGCCGCGCGTCCGACCGACTTGTCCAGCGTCGCCCACACCACGATGTGGGTAGCGCGGGAACCGGCGGTGACGAAGATCTTCTCGCCGTTGATCACGTACTCGTCGCCGTCGAGGCGGGCGGTGGTGGACACCGCGGCCGAGTCCGAGCCGAACCCCGGCTCGGTGATGGCCATCGCGGCCCACACCTTGCCGAAGCGTTCCAGTTGTTCCTCGGTGGCGACGGCGGAGATGGCCGCGTTGCCCAGGCCCTGGTAGGGGATGGACAGCATCATCGCCAGGTCACCCCAGCTGGCTTCGAGGGTCTGCACCAGCGCGGCCATGTTGGCGCCGTTGTGGTTGTCGTCCTTGCTCTCCGCACCGCGCAATTCACCGGCGCCGGCGAAACTGAACGACTCGGACGCCCCCTCGAAGAGGTTGATCAGGGTGTCGAGCTCGACCGGGTAGGCGTGCTCTTTCAGGTCGTATTTGCGGGCGATCGGCCGGACCAACTCCGCGACGCCCTGGTGGGTCTTGGTGATGACGGCCTGCAGCTTGCCCGGTAGCTCGAGATTGATTGCCATGATTGATCTTTCGATTCAGAAGTTCAGGTGGCCACTCAGATGACGACGACGCCCTCGGCGACGCCGATGGCGCGTAGGTCGCGGTACCAACGTTCGACCGGGTGCTCCTTGGTGTAGCCGTGCCCGCCGAGCAGCTGCACGCCGTCCAGGCCGATCTGCATGCCCTTGTCGGCGCCGAACCGCTTGGCCAGCGCGGCTTCCCGGGCGAACGGCAGGCCCTGCTCGGCGCGCGATGCGCCGCGCCAGGTGATCAGCCGCAGCCCGTCCAACTCGATGGCGATGTTGGCGCACATGAACGCGACGGCTTGACGACGCGCGACCGGTTCGCCGAAGGCTTCCCGTTCCTTGACGTAGGGGATGACGTAGTCCAGCACCGCGTGCGAGGTGCCGACCGCCAGCGCCGCCCAGCCCAGCCGGGACAGCGCGATCGCCTCGGAATAGTCGGCGTCGCTCGCCTCGTCCTCGCCGAGCCGGGCGTGCAGCGGCACCGAAACCCCGGACAGCTCAATCTGTCCCAGTGCCGCGGCGCGGATTCCCATGCTCGGGTCGGGGCGGACGGTAAGTCCGTTGGCGGACGATTCGACGATGAACAGCGCGGGCTTGCCGTCGAGTTGGGCGCCGACGATGAACAGTTCGGCGTCGGCCGCGGCCGGCACCAACGACTTCACGCCGTCCAGGCGGTACCCGGACGGGGTGCGGACCGCGGTGGTCTTGAGCCGGGTCGGGTCGAACAGCGGCTGCGGTTCGGCGATGGCCACACAGGCCTGCGGGACGTTCTCGCCGGCGAACTCGTTCAGGTAGGTCGCCTGCTGATCGGCGCTGCCCCAGTGGGTTAGCGCGGAGGCCACACCGCCGGGCGCCAGGATCGGCAGCGCCTGCCCCATGTCGCCGTACGCCAACGCCTCGGCCACCAGCACGTTGGTGACGGCCGAGCGGTGCTCGGCGATGCCGTCGAAGTCCTCGGGGATATTGATCGCGGTGATGCCCAGTTCGGCGGCCTTGGTGATCAGGCCGGACGGGTAGGCGGCGGCTTCGTCGGCGTCGTGCGCGGCCGGACGCAGGATCTCGGCGGCGAATTCCTGCACGGTTTCGACGATCATCTGCTGGTCGTCGTCGGGCGTCAGGTCGAAGTAGTTCTTGCCGCTGGACTTCAGCCTGGTCGGGCCGCCACGCAGGCTCTGTACCCGCTTGAACTGCCGGGTGGCCGCGGTGGTGGTGCTGAACAGCGCCTTCGTGCCGGAGCGCAGGCCTTTGTTGAGCGGGTCCCGCAAGTGGTACTTGTCCAGGAATTCCTGGCCGACGAGCGGGGTGATCAGCGCGATGGCCACGTCGACCGCGGTGCGCTTGTGCGGTCTCATACCGATCGCGGTCTGGCGGTCCCGGCGCTTCTTGGCGCGCGGCGGGGTATCTGAAGCAGTGTCGGTCATTTCGGCAGCCTCGGTCGTTGGGGCGATGCGAATAACCGTATCTTACTCCGGAGTAAGATAGATAGCGCCGTGTTAGCTAATTCACAGCGGTGCGCAGGCTGTTCAGCACGCGGTCATGCAGCAGACCGTTGGTCGCGACCGCGCTGCCGCCGTGCGGTCCGGCGGCGCCGTCCAAACTGGTGAAGCGACCGCCGGCCTCGCGCACCACGATGTCCAGCGCGGCCAGATCCCAGACCGACACTTCCGGCTCGGCGGCGATGTCGACGGCCCCCTCGGCCAGCAGGCAATAGGACAGAAAATCGCCGTAGGCGCGCACCCGCCAGACCGCGTCGGTCAGTTCGAGGAAGTTGTTGCGAAGTCCCAGTGCTGCCCACCCGGACAGGCTCGAGAACGACAGGCTGGCCGAATCCAGTTCTGCCACAGCCGAAACCGACAGCCGACGGGGTGCGGCGTCGTTGGCCGACGCGAACGCGCCCTGGCCGTGCGCGGCCCACCACCGGCGCTGCAAGGCGGGAGCACTCACCACGCCGACGACCGGGACGCCGTCCTCGAGTAGCGCGATCAGGGTGGCCCACACCGGAACCCCGCGCACGAAGTTCTTGGTGCCGTCGATCGGGTCGATCACCCACTGCCGTCCGCGCAACGTTGCCGTCCCGCCGAACTCCTCGCCCAGCACGTCGTCGCCGCGCCGCCCGACCGCGATCGCTTCTCGCAATTCGGTTTCCACGGTGCGGTCGGCGTCGGTCACCGGGGTCAAATCGGGCTTGGTGTCGATGTGCAAATCGAGTGCGCCGAAGCGGTCACGGGTCAAGGCGTCGGCACGGTCGGCCAGCGCCAGTGCGAACTGCAGGTCTTCGCCCATGTCAGCAGTCCTACCATGGCCTTGTGTGGGAATTCATGGTGCTGCTGTTGCTGGTGGCCGTGCTGTTGGCGCTCATCGTGCCGCGGTTCATGCGGCCAGGGCCGCGAGGCGCGCTGGCCAGCGGCACGCTGCTGGTCACCGGGGTCAGCGCCGGGTTGCCCGATGACGGCGGACAACAGTTCGTCACGATTTCCGGGGTCATCAACGGACCCACGGTCAACGAGCACGCCGTCCATGGCCGCATGGTCGTCGGCGACGGCACGCCCTGGCCGGTGATGGGACAACAGCTTCCCGTCGTGTACTCACCGAACAATCCGGACAATTGGAGTTTCGCGCCGTCCGAACCACCCGGAGAAGCGCCCGAAATCAGTCGTGGTGATTGACGCCGGCGTTGTTGACGTTGTCGATCACGCCCCGCAACGCGTCCGGATTGCGCAGGAACGGCGTGATGATGTCGACGGGCAGCGGGAAGACCACCGTCGAGTTCTGATCGGCACCCAACTCCAGCAGCGTTTGCAGATAACGCAACTGCAGCGACGCCGGACTCTTGGAGAGGGTCTCGGCCGCCTCGCGCAGCTCCTCGGACGCCTGTAGTTCGCCGCGTGCGTTGATCACCTTCGCGCGACGCTCCCGTTCGGCTTCGGCTTCGCGCGCCATGGCGCGCTGCATCGACTCGGGGATCTCGACGTCCTTGATCTCCACCACGCGCACCTGCACACCCCACGGCTCGGTCATCTTCTCGATGATGGTGCGCAGGTCACTGTTGAGGTCTTCGCGATGGGCCAGCAGGGTGTCTAGGTCGACGCGTCCCAGCAGCGACCGCAATGTCGTCTGCGCGATCTGCGAGGTGGCCACCGCGTAGTTCTCCACTGCCAGAATCGCTTTCAGCGGATCGGTCACCGAAAACATGACCACGGCGTTCACTCGCGCCGGCACGTTGTCGCGGGTGATCACCTCCTGCGGCGGGATGGTCAAAGTCACCAACCGCTGGTCGACTCGGATCATCTTGTCCAACAACGGGACCAAGAAACGCAGGCCGGGCTGATACAGCGGTCGCACGTGACCCATCCGGAACACCACGCCGCGTTCGTATTCGCGCAGCACGGCCAGCGATAGCACGGCCAGCACACCCAACAGCACTATCCCGACGCCGGCAACCCCCAGCACCGCACCGGTCATGTCTTGTCCTCCTTGCCTTCCCAACCCCCCCAGCGGGTCGAATAGCGGTCGACCGCGGCGGCCACCTGATCCTCGATCGCGGTGCGGTGGGGCAGATGGTCCGGCGCGTTGGCCGGGGTGTTCCAAAAGTGGCGGGCCAGTGGCGCACCCAACAGCGCTACCACCACGATGGTGCCCGCCAGTACCAGCACGTCGGCCGCGGAATGATTGGCGATCAGCATCGCCAGCGGCAGCACGATCCCGAATGCGGCCACGCTGCAGGCGATTCCGCGGTGGAACCGGCCCGCTTCGGAATGCGGCCACGGATCGACGTCCCGGCTGATCTCCCGGCCGTGCTCGGAGGAGGTGCAGGACAATTTGACCGGGCAACTGTTGCACACCACCGGCAGCGCCCGGTAGCGCATCACCCGGTGCTTGGGATCGAACGACGTCGGCCACAGCCAGTGATCCTGCGGACACACCCAGGCGTCATGGTCCGGGCGGTAGCGGAACTGCCCGGTGCGCCAGGCCGCCGCCCGCGCCGAGGCGTGCCGTGCCATCGCGTCGAAGCACCACCCGACGGCCAGCAGTATCAGCGAGTAACCGGCAATCAGCCATACCGAGGTCGCGGGTGGTGCCACCGATCAGTCCTTCGCCACTGCCGGCTCCACCGTGGTGTTCTCGGTGTACAGCGGGTGCTCGGGCAGTTCCTCGACGGTGGTGCCGGACCGGAAGTTGCGCAGTGCCAGCAACGCGATCCACACGAACGGCAACACTCCGCCCACGATCAGGATCAGGTCCCCGGGCATCCGCAGCCACTCCAGCACCGCGTTGCCCGGCTTGGTGATGTAGCCCAGCGACCGCGCCTCGTAGTAGCCGTCGTTGACCGAGTGGAACAGTTGCATCACACCCAGCGGCAGCAGCGTGACGAACACCATCCAGGCCAGGCCGATGTTCATGCACCAGAACGAGATTCGGGCCAGCTTCTCCGGCCACTTGTCGGCCGGGATCACGTAGCGGAACGCGAACATGGCCAGCCCGACGGCGAGCATTCCGTACACGCCCATCATGGCCGCGTGGCCGTGGTTGGCGGTCAGCGCGGTGCCGATCTGGTAGTAGGACACCACCGGCAGGTTGATCAGGAACCCGAAGATGCCGGCGCCCAGGAAGTTCCAGAAGCCCACGGCCACCAGGAACATCACCGCCCAGCGGTGCGGGAACGGGTTGGCGTCGCCGGTCTGCTGGCGCGAACCCAACTGCAGGAACGCCCACGCCTCGACCGTCAGGAAGGTCAGCGGAATGACCTCGGCCGCGGAGAAGAACGCGCCGAGCGCCATGTGCTCCACCGGGGTGCCGGAGAAGTACAGATGGTGCATGGTGCCGATGACGCCGCCGGCCGAGTACAGGATGACGTCGAGGAAGATCACGCCCAGCGCGATGCGTTCACGCACCACTCCCAGCAGCACGAACATGTAGGCCACCATCACCGTGGTGAACAGCTCGAGGAAGTCCTCGACCCACAGATGCACCACCCAGAACCGCCAGAAGTCGGCGACGGTGTAGTGGGTGTCGCTGCCGGCCAGCAGGCCGACGGTGTAGAACACCGGGATCGCCAGTCCGGAGAAGAAGAACAGCCAGGGCATGTTCATCTTCGACTCGCCCTTGAGCCGGGCCCGCATGCCGCGCCAGATGATCGCGATCCACACGAACATCCCGACGATCAGCAGTATCTGCCACAGCCGCGGCAAATCCAGGTACTCCCACTGCTGGGAGAACAGCCCACCTTCGGGGATCACACCGTAGATGGACAGCGCCTCGGTGATCATCGATCCGAACACCACCAGCGCGACCGCGCCCAGCAGCACGTAAGCCAGCGTCGCCTGACGCTTCGGCTCGCGGCGGGCGATGAACGGCACCAGGAAGATCCCGCCGGCCAGGAAGGCGGCAGCGGTCCAGAACAAGGCCAGTTGCAGGTGCCAGGTCCGGGCCAGGTTGTACGGCAGTATGCGGGCCAGGTCGATGCCGAAGAACGTCGACAGGTCGGCCCGGTAGTGCTCGGCCGCCGCGCCCAGCAGCGTCTGCACCAGGAACAGCACCGCCACAACCGCGAAGAACCACACACAGGCCCGTTGAGCGGGAGTCAGGCC
Source organism: Mycobacterium sp. NGS22 (assembly GCF_059813095.1). NCBI lineage: Bacteria > Bacillati > Actinomycetota > Actinomycetes > Mycobacteriales > Mycobacteriaceae > Mycobacterium > Mycobacterium sp. NGS22. The sequence continues at coordinate 17,678 of NZ_JCALDY010000031.1, read as the reverse complement.
CACCTGCCCGGGTTGGCGGAACGACAGGGTGGACGACTCGGCGCCGTGCCAACCCACCTTCTGGCTCCACCGCCCGTAGACGGCGAACATGATGCCGATGCCGCCCAGCAGTGCGATCAGTGACAGCGCCGACCACACGATCACCGATGCGGTCGGACCGTTGTCGACGCGCTGCTCGGACGGCCAGTTGTTGGTGTAGGAGTACTTGTGGCCGGGGCGTTCGGCCGCCGCCGCCCACGCCGTCCAGGCGTAGAACGCGGTGAGCTGGCGGATTTGGGTCTTGTCGGTGATCAGCTCGGGCAGCAGGCCGTACTTGGTGGAGTTCTCCCCGAGTATCTCGGCGTAGTGATTCTGGATGTGGTCGAACGCCGTGGCCTGCCGGTTGGTGAATACCAGCGTCTTGTTTTCGGCGTTGTAGCGGTTGGTGCGGAATTCGTTGACCACCCGCTCACGCGGCTCGGTGACACCTTCGGCGCGGAATTGGTTCGCGACGTCGTCGGTGGCCATCCGCAGATAGTCGGCCGTGTAATCGGGGCCCAGATAAGCGCCGTGGCCCAGTACCGATCCGTACTCCATCAGACCGCGGGCCTGGTAGATCTCTTGACCTTTGGTGATGTCTTCCCCGGTGAACAACACCTGTCCCGACTCGGTGACCACCTTGTCCGGCATCGGCATCGCCGCCGTGTAGGTGCGGTAGGCCAGGATTCCCATCACGAAGAACCCGAAGATCATCACCAACGCGACGCCCTGAATCCACCCCCTGCCCACCAGTGGCTTCGGCGACGGATCACGCGGATTAGTGGAGGACGGGACTTCTTGCACAGCCATTCAGGGACTCCTGTCTGGACGGTGGGCTGGATTCGCCAGGCATCTCACGCACGGGCTGGGTGTGTGTGCCTATCAACATCCAATTCTGGATTCGGCACGCTGGCAAGAGGTCATCCCCACCCATTTTCCGGGACCAATGGCCCTGTCCCGGGGACCAATTCCTCTGTAAACGCCGTCCGCCCGGCAATACGTTCGGATTAGCCGAACGGATCGAAGTGAAGGGAGACGGCGATGAACAGCTTCGAAGCTCCGGCCGTCGTCGTCGGTATAGACGGGTCGAAGGCGGCGCTGCACGCGGCTCTGTGGGCGGTCGACGAGGCGGTCAGCCGCGACATCCCGCTGCGACTGATCTACGTCATAGACCCCGCGTACGCCTCCGTCGGCGATGACGTCGACGCGCGCCAGTCCGTCGCCCGTACGGCGCTCTATGACGCTTATCGGGCGGTCGAGGCGACGGGCGCGCTGGTCACGATGGAAACCGAAATCCTTTGGGGCAAACCACTGAACAAGTTGATGGCCGAATCGCGGTCGGCCGCGATGATCTGCGTCGGCTCGATGGGAGTCAATCACGCCCGGTGCGGCAAAGGGTCGGTTGCGGGTGCCCTGGCCGGGTCGGCGCTGTGCCCGGTGGCGGTGATCCACCGTGCGCCCGACGACGCGTCAACCCCCCAGATCGGGCGCGTCGTCGCCGAAGTGGACAATGGTTCCGTGTTGCGACACGCCTTCGAGGAGGCCCGGCTGCGTGAGGTTCCGCTGCGCGCCATCTCCGTGCGTGCTGCCTGCGCCCGGGGATCCGACGACGGAAGCCATTTGGCCCAAGCGCAATTGGATCGGCGGTTGGCGCGCTGGACCCGGCTGTATCCCGACGTCAGGATCGAGTCGGCCATCGTGGGTGGACATGCCGGCCGGTATATGGCCCACCACGGCGCTCCGGGGCAACTGTTCGTCACCGATGCCCACGCGGCGCAGGTGTGCAGCGTGTACAACGCGGGATCGTCGGTACTGACTGTGCGGTGCGGCAACTTGTAGTGACGCCAAAGGGGAGTGCAGCCTTGGTAAAGGTCTTCTTGGTCGACGACCACGAAGTGGTCCGCCGCGGACTGATCGACCTGCTGGGCGCCGACCCCGAACTCGACGTCGTCGGTGAGGCCGGTTCGGTCGCCGAAGCGATGGCCCGGATACCGGCGGCCAACCCCGATGTGGCGGTCCTCGATGTGCGGTTGCCGGACGGCAACGGCATCGAACTGTGCCGTGATCTGTTGTCCCGCATGCCCGAACTGCGATGCCTCATCCTCACCTCGTACACGTCCGACGAGGCGATGCTCGATGCGATTCTGGCCGGGGCGAGTGGCTACGTGGTCAAGGACATCAAGGGGATGGAATTGGCGCGCGCCGTCAAAGACGTGGGTGCGGGCCGGTCGCTGCTGGACAATCGCGCCGCGGCGGCGTTGATGTCCAAGTTGCGAGATGCCACCGAGCGGCCGGACCCGCTGTCGGGCCTGACCGACCAGGAGCGGACGTTGTTGAGTCTGCTCAGCGAAGGCCTGACCAACAAGCAGATCGCCGACCGCATGTTTCTTGCCGAGAAGACGGTGAAGAACTACGTGTCGCGGTTGCTGGCGAAGCTGGGCATGGAGCGCCGAACCCAAGCCGCGGTTTTCGCAACGGAATTGAAACGGTCCCGGCCGCCTGGCAATGGATAACGACATGCATCCGTTGCGCCAGACGCTGTCCGGGCTGCGTCTGCGTGAGTTGCTGGCCGAGGTGCAGGATCGGGTCGAACAGATCGTGGAAGGCCGCGATCGGCTCGACGGTCTGCTGGAAGCCATGCTGGTGGTCACCTCGGGGCTGGAAGTCAATGCCACCCTGCGCTCGATCGTGCACTCCGCGACCAATCTGGTCGACGCCCGCTACGGCGCACTGGAGGTGCACGGCCGGGACAACCGGGTGCTGCATTTCGTCTACGAGGGCATCGACCAGGAGACCGTCCGGCGTATCGGGCACCTACCCGAGGGTCTCGGTCTGATCCGGCTGCTCATCGACGAACCCAAACCGCTACGGCTGGACGATCTCTCGCAGCACCCTGCGTCGGTGGGTTTCCCGCCGAATCACCCGTCCATGCGGACCTTCCTCGGAGTTCCGGTGCGGGTCCGCGACGAATCCGTCGGCACCCTGTATCTGACCGACAAGACCAACGGGCAACCGTTCAGCGACGACGACGAGGTGCTGGTGCAGGCGCTGGCCGCGGCGGCGGGCATTGCCATCACCAATGCGCGCCTCTACCAGCAGGCCACCACGCGCCAGTCCTGGATCGAGGCCACCCGCGACATCGCCACCGAATTGCTCTCTGGCGCCGAACCTTCGACGGTGTTCCGGCTGGTCGCCGAGGAGGCGCTCAAGCTGACCGACGCCGATGCCGCCGTGGTCGCCGTACCGCTCGACGAGAGCCAGCCGGCCCTCGACGTCGCCGAGATGCTGGTCATCGAGACGGTCGGCAGCCCGGCGAATGCCGTTGCCGGAAAGACCATTCCGGTGGCGGGGTCGGCCGTCGGCGAGGTGTTGGTCGACAGCGCGCCGCGCCAGGTCGACCGGATCGACCTCGACGGCTTGGCCTACGCGGGGCCTGCTCTGCTGTTGCCGTTGCGCGCCGGGGACACCGACACCGTCGCCGGGGTGGTGGTGCTGCTGCGCCACGGCAGTCCGGGATCGTTCACCGACGAACAACTCGAGATGATGGCCGCCTTCGCCGACCAGGCGGCGCTGGCTCTGCAGCTGGCCACCTCGCAGCGCCGGATGCGTGAGCTCGACGTGCTCACCGACCGCGACCGCATCGCCCGGGATCTGCACGATCACGTGATCCAGCGCCTGTTCGCGGTGGGCCTGTCGTTGCAGGGCGCGGTGCCGCGCACCCGAGAACCCGAAGTGCAGCAGCGGCTTTCGGAGTCGATCGACGATCTGCAGGCGGTCATCCAGGAGATCCGGACCGCCATCTTCGACCTGCACGGGTCCTCCCAGGGCATCACCCGGTTGCGGCAGCGGATCGACGCCGCCGTCGGGCAATTCGGCGGATCCGGATTGCGTACCACGGTCCAGTACGTGGGTCCGCTGTCGGTGGTCGACGGCGGGTTGGCCGATCACGCCGAAGCGGTGGTCCGGGAAGCGGTCAGCAACGCCGCCCGGCACGCGCAGGCCGGCATGGTGACGGTGCGGATCAGGGTCGAAGACGATCTGTGCATCGAGGTCAGCGACAACGGCCGCGGAATGCCGCAGGATTTCACCGCCAGCGGCCTGACCAACCTGCGTCGACGTGCCGAGGAGGTCGGCGGCGACTTCTCCATCGCGAACCAGTCTTCCGGTGGCACGCTGTTGCGCTGGTCAGCGCCGCTCCTCCAATAGCGGCTCCTCCAGTTGCTGGCCGGGCCAGTCCACGACGCGGACCAGACGACGCCGCGGGGTGGCCGGGAGCGGGTCGGCGTTGATCGGGGCCCATCCCACCCGCAACAGCATCTGCGGAAAACCGCTGGCGCCGAACACATCTGAGCGCACTGCGGCACGGGTCTCGGGAATCTCCAACGGCTCGGTGATCGGACAGCAAGCCAAGCCCATCGCGGTGGCGCTCAACAGCACCACGCTGGTGGCCTCGCCCGCGCGCAACCGTGCCAGCCGGTCATCGCTTTCGGTGCCCAGCGCCAGCACTGCGGCGCTGTCGTCGGCCGGGGAGACGCCTGACGGTTGCGCCAGCCCGGCGCCGGCGAACAGCCGGCCTGGGATCGGGGCGTCGGGGTCCGACGGTGGAGCGTTGCGGGCCGGAACCCCAGCCACCGAGCCGTACCGGCCGCTCCATGTGGTGAGTTCCCGCATGTAAGCGTCGTCGGTCGCGTGGTCCCAAACAGCCCGCGCCACAATATCTTTCATCCGCTGCACGCTATCCACCTGGCGAAGCATCACCCCGCAGCGTGCGGCCCGGGCCGCCATCTGGGCGATATCGCCGCCCGGCACCGGCCAGGAACTGTAGGCACGCCGATCGGTGCGCCGCCGCGGAATGGCCGCCGCCAGTGCGATGTCGGTCTGGTCCGGAGCCTGTGGCACCACCTCGACGGTGGCCAGGTGGCGGGGATTGTCCGGGTCGGGCAGGCGGCTCACCTTGGCGTGCCAGCCCATCGAGGCCAGTGCCACCACGCAATGATGCAGCGCGACACCGCAACTGATGATCAGGTCGCGGCCGTCGGGATCGGTGCTCTGCAGCTGCATGTCGGGTTCGGCGAACAATTGCAGCGTGTCAGCGCCCACCCGCCAGCGCCACGGTTGCGTGTTGTGGATCGACGGCGCACGGGTGGCCAGGGTGAGAACCGTCCGCAGCGTGCCGGCATCCGGAAATGACACGTTCATGGTCGCCGGGCTCCTCCTGTCGATCACCGGGGGTCGTTCATCCAAGGATCGTCTGTCGATCACCGCGACGGCCAGAGGCGCAAGCCCTGGCGGCGAGGGACCTTTGGCCCTGCCCGCAACCGGCTTAGGTGACGGTCTCGTTGCCGTCGGGTTCCGGGCCGAAAACGAAACGGCGACCGGTGATGTCGGTGGCGACTATCCGCACGTAATTGGGCTTTCGGGTCGCGATCCACGGATACAGCCCGGCGCGATCGGCTTCCTGAATGTCCTTGTCGGCCTTCAATTGATGCGCGCGACCCCGCACGATCACACTCCAGCCTTCCGCGGCGTTGTGATCGTCGGCTTCGAAGACCACGGTGTGGTTCGCCACGGCGGAGAACAGTTTGGTGCCCTCGGCGGTGCGAAACAGGATGGTCTGGCCCTGCACCACGTAGTTCACCGGAAAGATTTCCGGTTCCCCGGCAAAGTTGGTCACCAGCCGGCCAAGCGCGGCGCTGCCCAGCAGATCCCAACTCTCACTTGTCGACAGGACGGTGAAGGGTTCGTCGGTCATCGGCTCAACCTATCTCCTGGGGCGTTGCGACGGACTTCGAAAACGGCATCCAGCGGATGCCGGGGTGTCGGTGGGGGAATGGGTTCCATCACCGGGGCGATCCCGACGCGAATCAGGACCTGCGGTTCGCCGCGTTTCCCGATCAGGTCGCGCACGATGTCTCGGCTCTCGTCGGTTTCGATCACATGAGTCAAGGTGCAGGTCGCCATGCCGGCCATGGTGCATTCGAGTAGCACCGTCGACAGTACTTCGCCGCACCTGAGTACGTCCGTCCTGGTGTCCTCGGGAGTGGACAAGACGACGATCTTCGACCAGTCCGCGGTCATTTCCCGACGCCGATCCTGGTGGCCGCGGACCGGGAAATCCCGTGCCACATCGACCCGGCGGCTTTCGGTGTCGGAGGCCAGCGCGGACGGCGGCACACCGTCGGACAAGACGAACGGCGAAGTCCACCAGTCGAGTTCGGCGTGATATGACGAGTCGTCGCGCCGCAGTGCTTCGGTGAGCCGGGACGCTCCGACCAAGCGGGGCCGCTGGTCGTCGTCGAGCACGTCGACCGTGGCCACCTCGTCGTCGACGATGCCGCGCAGCACCGGTTCGAACTGGTCCCAGAATGCCGGACGTGCGAACGGAAGCCGATCGGTGCGGCGCTGCAGGATGGCCTCGGCGCGGTTGCGCTGCGCCGGTGTGACGTGATCGGTCGGGCTGAAGTCCACGGCCGCCAGATGGCTCGGGTTGTTCGGGTTGGGAAAACGGGCGACGCCGGCTCGCCAACCGGCGGCATTCATCGCGACGCGCAGATGGTCGAGCGCCGCGCCGCAGCTGATGAGCGCTTCGCGGCCGGAATGGTCTGTGGCAGGCACAGTTCGGTCCCGATCGACGAACAAGTGGACGGTCGCATTGTCGGCCACGAACCGCCACGGCTGACTGTTGTGTACCGACGGAGCCCGGCCCGCCAGCAGGACCGCGTTCCGCAGGACTTCCATGTCCATGACCCCGACGTTACGGAGCGTAGCGCCTGGCCGGTAGGGGCTTTGGTCACCTCGGCCACGTTCGCATCGGAATCCGTTGCCGCACTGGCACTTCAGTTAGCTGCGGAAGTTGCCGGAATGGTTCACGGCGGTTTTCGGAGCGGTCCGACGTTTGCATTGTGGTGCCCACCTGGCATTCTGAACGGATGGCGGGCAAGGAAATCGATCCGATCCGGGCCAGGAGTGCGCTGGCGGTGATCAGGCAGAATCCGGGGATAGTGCTGTTCGCGGTGTCGCCGCTGATCGCGCTGGTGGCGGTCACCTGGGTATTCGCCGGCGCGGGCTGGGGCATCGCGCTGGCGCTGGTGCTGCTGGTCGCCGGCGGGGCCTTCGTCATGCTGCGGCGCTGACGCCACCGCCATGCGCTCGTGGTGGGGTTGGGGAACCCTCGAGCAAGCCCTCACCGAGCGGGAGACCAAGGATCTGGCGGCCCGGGTGGCGGCGATGCTGCCCGGCCACGACCTGACCGACCACCGCCCGCCCGACCCGGGCGCGCTCGGCTTGCCGGGTCCGCGGATCACCCCACCCGCGGCACTGGCCGCGCTGTGCTCGGCCCATGTGGTGGACCGGGTCGGCCACGCGCGCGGCAAGGCGTTTCGCGACGTCGCGCGCAACCTGCAGGGCACCATCGACCACGTTCCGGACCTGATTGTGCGGCCGCGACGCGAGCAGGATGTCGTCGATGTGCTCGATTGGTGTGGGCGCGAAGGGATTTCGGTGATCTCGTACGGAGGTGGCAGCTCTGTGGTCGGGGGAGTGGAGCCCCGTTTCGACGGACCCGCGATCACCCTGGACGTCAGCGCGATGAGCGCGGTCGTCGAAGTCGACGCGGTCAGCCGGGCCGCCCGCATCCAGGCCGGTGCGCTCGGGCCCTGGATCGAGGACCAGCTCCGGCGGCACGATCTGACGTTGCGGCACTTTCCGCAGTCGTTCGCGTTCTCCAGCCTCGGGGGTTGGCTGGCCACCCGTGCCGGTGGGCACTTCGCCACCCTCTACACCCACATCGACGACCTGACCGAGTCGGTGCGGGTGGTCACCCCCGCCGGGATCAGCGAATCGCGACGACTGCCGGGGTCGGGGGCAGGGCCATCCCCGGACCGGCTGTTCATAGGCTCCGAGGGCGCCCTCGGCGTCATCACCGAGGCGTGGATGCGCCTGCAGAACCGTCCCCGTTGGCAGGTCACGGCGTCGGTGGCGTTCGACCGGTGGGCCGGCGCGGTCGCCGCGACCCGCTCGATCGCGCAAGCCGGACTCTTCCCGGCGAACTGTCGGTTGCTCGACCCCGCCGAGGCGTTCCTCAACGCGGGCACCTCGGTGAGCGGCGGGCTGCTGGTGTTGGCCTTCGAGTCGGCGGACCACCCGATCGACCCGTGGCTCAACCGCGCCGTCGAGATCGCCGCCGAGCACGGCGGCACCGTCGTCGCCCGGCGCAGCCGCGACTCCGAGCCCGACCGGTCCGACGATGCTTCGGAGAGCTGGCGCTCGGCCTTCCTGCGCATGCCCTATCAGCGAGACGCCCTCGCGCGCCGCGGCGTCATCGCCGAGACGTTCGAAACCGCTTGCACCTGGGACGGATTCGATGCGCTGCACGCCGCGGTGACCGACGCCGCGCGGACCGCGATCGAGCGGGTCTGCGGTGCCGGAGTGGTGACGTGCCGGTTCACCCATGTCTACCCCGACGGTCCGGCGCCGTATTACGGCATCTACGCCGGCGGACGGTGGGGGTCGCTGGATGCACAGTGGGACGAGATGAAAGCCGCTGTGTCCGAAGCGATCAGCAGCACCGGGGGCACCATCACCCATCACCATGCGGTCGGTCGCGATCACCGTCCCTGGTATGACCGACAACGTCCGGGGCCGTTCGCCGCCGCACTGCGTGCGGTCAAGCAGACGCTGGACCCGGCCGGAATCCTCAATCCCGGAGTGCTACTGGGATAGTGGGGGCCTGCGTCGGCTGGTCTGCGGCGCTGGACGTTGCGTGTGAAGCCAGGGCGTTGCGTGTGAAGTCTGGGCGTTGGGTGTGAAGCCAGGGCGTTGCGAGTGAAGCCTGGGTGGAATCTTCACTAGAATCCCGCCCTGCTTTCACTCTGAAAGCCGTGTATTCACAATCAAAGCCAACGGTTCACACTCAAAGCCGACGATTCACACTCCGCAGCCGCGCGGGGCCGTGCGGATCTCAAATGTGAGCGAGCACCGTCGTCAGCCGTGCCCGATGTCCAGCAGCCTGGCCAGGTTGGGCAGCTTGACCCGCGGCCGGCCGTGCGGCTCACCGGCCGCCCGCTCGAACTGGTCGATGACATCCCAGTGCGCCGAGGTGACGACCTTCGGCTGACGTTCGGCCAGCCAGTCGGCCAGCCGGTCCGCGTGGTCGTCCGGCCGCTCGGTCCCCCCGCCCCCGGCCAGATCAGCGAGCAAGGTGTCCACGGTGTCCTGCGAATCCGACTTGTTGGTGCCGATGACCCCGGTCGGGCCGCGTTTGATCCAGCCGACGACGTATTCGTTGCGGCTGCCGTCGATCCGGCCGTCGCTGTGTGGAATGGTGCCGCGCTTGTCGTCGAACGGCAGCCCGGGGGTGGGGATACCGCGGTAGCCGACCGAGCGGACGACCAACTGCACCGGAAGTTCCTCGCGTTCGCCGGTGTCCTTGGCCGATGCCCATCCGCTGTCGTCGACGACCAATTCGTTGCGGCCCAACGTGATTCGTTCGACCTGGCTCTCACCCTGGATCTCGATGGGCGAGGTGAAGAAACGGAAGACGATGCGCCGGTGGCCGGGACGGGGTTCGCGCTCGGCGTAGCCGCGTAGCACCTTGATGTTCTGCTTGGTGGTTTTGCCCGCGGCCTCGGCGTCCTCGTCGGTGATGTCGGCGAACTGAGCCGGGTCGACGATCACGTCGACGCCCTCGAGTTCACCGAGCTCACGCAGCTCCAGCGTGGTGAACGCCGTCTGCAGCGGTCCGCGTCGACCGATGATCACCACTTCTTCGACTCCGCACGGACGCAGCGACTCCAGCGCATGATCGGCGATGTCGGTTTGGGCCAACACGTCGGGATCTGTGACCAGGATCCGGGCGACGTCGATGGCGACGTTGCCGTTGCCCACGACCACCGCGCGGGCGCCCGAGAGGTTCGGCGTCTTCTCTTCGAAGTGCGGGTGCGCGTTGTACCAACCCACGAAGTCGACCGCCGAGATGCTCCCGACGAGGTTCTCACCGGGGATGTTCAACGGTTTGTCCGACTGCGCGCCGACCGCGTAGATCACCGCGTCGTACTGTTCGGCGAGCTCGCCGGCCTCGACGTGCTCCCCGACGACCACGTTGCCGAAGAAACGGAAGCGGGCGTCGCCCGCGGTCTTCTCGAACTGTTTGCTGATCGACTTGATCTTGGGGTGGTCGGGTGCGACACCCGAGCGCACCAATCCCCACGGCGTCGGCAGCATTTCCAGCATGTCGACGGCCACGTCGATGTCGTCGGACGCGTCGGCGGCTTTGAGCAGGGAAGCTGCGGCGAAGAAGCCCGACGGACCGGAGCCGACGATCGCGACGTGATAAGGACGCATGCTTGTGCCTTCTGTTCGTGCCCGGCTGCGACGCGGGGGCTGAAGCCGGGCTGCGCGTTGCGGTCGGGCGGTGCACTGGTCTCCTGATGCTAGACGGTGCTGCCGGTAACGTAAGCGCCTGTGGAACCTGACCGTCAAGCAGACATCGCCGCTCTGGACTCCACCCTCACGACGGTCGAACGGGTGCTCGACGTCGACGGTCTGAAGAGCCGGATCGAGAAGCTCGAGCAGGAGGCGTCCGACCCGAACCTGTGGGACGACCAGGCGCGCGCGCAGAAGGTGACCAGCGAGCTGTCGCACACCCAGGGCGAGCTTCGCCGCATCGAAGAACTGCGGCAGCGGCTGGACGATCTGCCCGTGCTCTACGAGTTGGCCAGTGAAGAGGCAGGGGCAGAAGGCGATACTGCGCTCGCCGAAGCCGATGCCGAACTCAAGGCGTTGCGCGCCGACATCGAAGCCACCGAAGTGCGTACTTTGCTGTCCGGTGAGTACGACGAACGTGAGGCTTTGGTCACAATCCGCTCCGGTGCGGGTGGAGTAGACGCCGCCGACTGGGCCGAGATGCTGATGCGGATGTACATCCGCTGGGCTGAGCAGCACAAATACGGCGTTGAGGTGTTCGACACGTCCTATGCCGAAGAAGCGGGCATCAAGAGCGCCACCTTCGCCGTGCATGCGCCGTTCGCCTACGGCACGCTGTCCGTCGAGCAGGGCACCCACCGGCTGGTGCGGATCAGCCCGTTCGACAACCAAAGCCGACGTCAGACGTCCTTCGCCGAGGTCGAAGTGCTCCCCGTGGTGGAGACCACCGACCACATCGAAATCCCTGAAGGCGACATCCGGGTGGACGTCTACCGCTCCAGTGGGCCGGGCGGTCAGTCGGTGAACACCACCGACTCGGCGGTTCGTTTAACCCACATCCCAACGGGTATTGTCGTGACTTGCCAGAACGAGAAGTCGCAACTGCAGAACAAGGTTTCGGCTTTACGAGTGCTTCAGGCAAAGTTGTTGGAGCGCAAGCGTTCCGAAGAACGCGCGGAGCTCGACGCCCTTAAGGGCGACGGCGGCAGCTCCTGGGGAAACCAGATGCGGTCATATGTGCTGCACCCCTATCAGATGGTCAAGGATCTGCGCACCGAGTTCGAGGTGGGCAACCCGACGGCCGTCCTGGACGGAGACATCGACGGATTCCTGGAGGCGGGGATCCGGTGGCGCAACAGAAAAGATGACGACTAATACACAGGCTTTTTCAATGAATCTCGCCGATGCGGCGCAGCGCTGGCAGGACTTCTGGCGCGGCCAGATCGGCGAATGGATCATCACCCGTGGACTGCGGATCGCCATGCTGGTGATCGGAGCGATGCTCGCCGCCCGTTTCGTGCAGTGGGTGGCCCAACGGGTGACGCGCCAGCTCGACGTCGGGTTCACCGAAAGCGACGCGCTGGTGCGCTCGGAGGCGACCAAGCACCGCCAGGCGGTGGCGTCGGTGATCTCCTGGGTGTCCATCGTGTTGATCTCGATCGTGGTGATCGTGCAGATCGGCAGCTTGTTGCAGTTCTCGGTGAGCGGTCTCATCGCGCCGGCGACAGTGGTGGGCGCCGCGCTGGGCTTCGGGGCTCAACAGCTGGTCAAAGACCTGCTGTCGGGATTCTTCATCATCGTCGAGAAGCAGTACGGGTTCGGCGACCTGGTCTCGTTGACGGTTTCGGGGATCGCGGCCGAAGCCCGCGGCACGGTAGAGAACGTCACGTTGCGGGTCACCCGGTTGCGTTCCTCGGACGGTGAGCTGTTCACCATTCCCAATGGCTCGATCATCAAGACGATCAACCTCTCCAAGGACTGGGCGCGCGCGGTCGTCGACATCCCCGTCTCGACCAGCGCAGACCTCAACCGGGTGAACGAGGTCCTGCACGACGAGTGTGAGCGGGCACTCGACGACCCGAACTTGGGTGACCTCCTGCTGGACGCACCCACCGTGATGGGGGTGGAGAGCATCGAACTCAGTACCGTCACGTTGCGACTGGTCGCCCGCACGCTGCCGGGCAAGCAGTTCGAGGCCGGCCGACAGTTGCGGGTGCTGGTCATTCGTGCGCTGGCCAAGGCGGGCATCGTGACGGCAGCCGATGCGAAGGTCGGCGTGGTCGACGACGCGGGTGTCGACGACCACGAGGGCGGTGAGGTGGCCGATCCCGACAAGACCGCGGGGCAGGTGACGCGACGATGAAACTTCGGCTGAATCTGCTGCAGCAGCGGCGTGATAAAGATGAGCAGCGCGCGCCGAGTCACTTGTTCGGCGGTCGAATCCGCACCTCAACGGTGGTATTGATAGTGGCGTTCCTCGCGCTCTGGTGGACCTACGAAACGTATCGTCCCCACGAGCAACCGCGCACCAACAATCCGCCGGCCCAAGTGGTGCCGCCCGGCTATGTGCCGGATCCGGATTACACCTGGGTGCCGCGCACCAGGGTGCAACAACCGCAGCGCACGCCGGCGTCGACTCCTGTGCCGACGACGACAACGCCGCCCCCGCCGCCGGTTACCACCACGACGACGACCACTCCGCTGATCCAGCTGCCGTGCATCCCGCCGTTGTGCGTGCCCACGACGACTCCGGGCCCGACCTCGGGACCGCCGCCGCAACAGGGACCGGGTCCGACGACGACGTCGACGCAGCCGGCGCGCTGACTTTCGCTGCCCGGCCAGACACCCCGCTACACTGGCGTGCCGTGATGATCACCCTCGAACATGTCACCAAGCAGTACAAATCGTCGGCGCGTCCGGCGTTGGACGACATCAACGTCCAGATCGACAAGGGTGAGTTCGTCTTCCTCATCGGCCCGTCGGGGTCGGGCAAGTCGACCTTCATGCGGCTGCTGCTCGCCGCGGAGGTACCCACGTCCGGCGACATCCGGGTGTCGAAGTTCCACGTCAACAAGCTGCGGGGGCGCAACGTACCGAAGCTGCGTCAGGTGATGGGCTGCGTCTTCCAGGACTTCCGGTTGCTGCAGCAGAAGACCGTCTACGACAACGTGGCGTTCGCCCTGGAAGTCATCGGCAGGCGCGCCGACGCGATCAACAAAGTCGTGCCCGAGGTGCTCGAAACCGTCGGGCTGTCGGGCAAGGCGAACCGGTTGCCGCACGAGCTCTCCGGCGGGGAGCAGCAGCGGGTGGCGATCGCTCGCGCCTATGTCAACCGGCCGCTGGTGCTGCTTGCCGACGAGCCCACCGGCAACCTCGACCCGGACACCAGTAAGGACATCATGGATTTGTTGGAGCGGATCAACCGCAACGGCACGACGGTGTTGATGGCGACACACGACCACCACATCGTGGACGCGATGCGGCAGCGTGTGGTCGAGTTGTCGCTGGGCAGGCTGGTTCGCGACGAACAGGGTGGCGTCTACGGGATGGATCGCTAAGTGCGCTTCGGATTCCTACTCAACGAGGTCCTGACCGGGCTTCGCCGCAACGTCACCATGACGGTTGCGATGATCCTGACAACCGCGATCTCCATCGCCTTGTTCGGCGGCGGACTGCTGGTGGTGCAGTTGGCCGACGACTCGCGTGCGATCTACCTCGACCGGGTCGAGACGCAGGTGTTCCTCACCGACGACGTCTCCGCCAACGACCCCGGTTGCACGACCAACCCGTGCAAGGCCCTGCGCGAGACGATCGAGAAGAGGCAGGACGTCAGGTCGGTGCGGTTCCTCAACCGGGACGACGCCTACAACGACGCGATCGGCAAGTTTCCGCAGTACAAGGAGATCGCCGGCAAGGATTCGTTCCCCGCGTCGTTCATCGTCAAGCTCACCAACCCCGAGCAGCACAAGGACTTTGACGCCGCGATATCGGGCCAGCCCGGCGTGCTCTCGGTGCTCAACCAGAAGGAGCTGATCGACCGACTGTTCGCGGTGCTCGACGGGCTGAGCAACGCGGCGTTCGCGGTCGCGCTGGTCCAGGCCGTCGCCGCGATCCTGCTGATCGCGAACATGGTGCAGGTCGCGGCCTACACGCGTCGCACCGAGATCGGCATCATGCGGTTGGTCGGAGCCAGCCGCTGGTACACGCAGCTGCCGTTCCTGGTGGAGTCGATGCTGGCCGCGACCATCGGGGTGATCATCGCGATCCTCGGCCTGGTCGCCGTGCGGGCGTTGTTCCTGGAGAACGCGCTGCGCCAGTTCTACCAAGCCAACCTGATCGCCAAGATCGACTACTGGAACATCGTCTACATCGCGCCGTGGCTGTTCTTGGTGGGTGTGGCGATGGCCGGCCTGACGGCATACGGCACGTTGCGCCTCTACATTCGGCGATAGGTCGTGGCCAAGAAGCCGCCGTCAAAGCGACGAGGGGACGGCAGACAGATCATCGCCAGCAACCGCAAGGCCCGGCACAACTACGCGATTCTCGAGGTGTTCGAGGCCGGGGTGGCGCTGCAGGGTACCGAGGTCAAGAGCCTGCGCGAGGGGCACGCGTCGCTGGTCGATGCGTTCGCCACGGTCGATGACGGTGAGATCTGGCTGCGCAACGTGCGCATCCCGGAATACCGGCACGGCAGCTGGACCAATCATGAGCCGCGGCGCAACCGCAAGCTGCTGCTGCACCGCCGCCAGATCGACCAGCTGATCGGCAAGATCCGTGAGGGCAACTACGCGCTTGTGCCGCTGTCGATGTACTTCTTCGAGGGCAAGGTCAAAGTCGAGCTGGCGTTGGGGCGCGGTAAGCAGGCGCACGACAAGCGGCAGGACATGGCGCGGCGCGACGCGCAGCGGGAAGTGGTCCGGGAGCTGGGTCGGCGCGCCAAAGGTATGGCCTGACGCGTTCGTTCGCGTTACTCCGGGGCGCTTTCGTGGTCCGCAAATGCCAGAGACATGGTGCTCTGCGCGTACATTTGTGGGCCCTCGCGGGATAGCGTCCCGGCGCGACGGTGGGGTATTCCTTGCTACTGCACGACTACTGCACGACTTCGATGTGCATCGTTGGCGTTGGGTGTGAAGCGAGGGCTTTCGGCGTGCGCCCACGGTGGAAAAATCGGATAAAACCCGCCCAGGATTCACCCTGAAAGCCCTGGTTTCACGCTGAAAGCCCTGGTTTCACGCTGAAAGCCCTGGTTTCACGCTGAAAGCCCAGGCTCACTGGAACACCCAGGCTCACCGGAACGCGACAGCGCCGCGAGCTCCGGTGTGGCGATCCGCTGCGACCGGCTCCGCCGCTCTTGCGATCGCGCTGGGCCTGATGGTGGCGATCCGCTGTGACCGGCTCCGCCGCTCTTGCGATCGCGCTGGGCCTGATGGTGGCGATCCGCTGCGACGGGCTCCGCCGCTCTTGCGATCACCACTAGTATCCGAGCATGGCTGACCGTCCCGTGACCCTGCTGGACAAGTCCGACGTGCTGGCGGGTCTCTTCGCCGTGTGGGACGAACTCGACGCGCTGCTGGACGGCCTGTCCGAACCGGACTGGGCGGCGCCCAGCGCGCTGACCGGCTGGGATGTGAAGGCGGTCGTGTCGCACATCATCGGCACCGAATCGTTCCTGCAGGGCATCAGTCCGCCGGAACCCGATATCGACGTCAAGGCGCTCGATCACGTGCGCAACGACATCGGGGTGATGAACGAATGCTGGGTTCGCGCACTCAGCAAAGAATCGGGCACCCAAGTGCTCAAGCGGTTCCAGGAGATCACCGCCACTCGCCGCAACGTGCTGCAGGACATGTCCGACGACGACTGGAACGCGGTGCTGCCCACGCCGGCAGGCATGGACAGCTACGGAAGGTTCATGCGCATCCGCGTCTTCGACTGTTGGATGCACGAGCAGGACATTCGGGTGGGCTTACAGCGCCCGTCGTCCGACCAGGAGTTGGACGGACCGGCGGCGCGCCTTTCCCTCGACGAGATGTCGGCAAGCATGGCTTTCGTCGTCGGCAAACTGGGCCAGGCGCCCGACGGCTCGCGGGTGTTGTTCGAACTGACCGGTCCGCTCGCCCGGGACATCCGGGTCCGCGTCGACGGTCGCGCCCAGTTGGTCGAAGGTTTCGCCGACCAGGAGCCGACGGCGACGATTCGGGTCGACGGATTGCAGTTCACCAGGCTCGGTGGTGGGCGTCCATTGTGTCCCGCTCGCAGTCAGGACGTCGAACTCGGCGGCGACGATGAAGTGGCCGGCAGGATCGTTCAGCGATTGAATTACGTTATCTGACTTTGTATTTCGTTTGAGCCTTCGGCGGCGGTGCTCGTTTGCGTGGCCCGGGTGAGCCCGATAGTGCGATTTACGTCACAAACCCACGCATGCTCTTTTGACCTCTGGATCAACGGGTAGCCGACCTAGTACCGGCGCACCGTGCGCCAACATCACCAGTCAAATTCAGGGAGGCACCACACTAATGACTGCACCGGATACGACCAGATTGCTCGCGCAACTGCGGACTCTGCTCGATCTGACCAACACCGAGATCCAGGTCGCTGAAACCCGGATAGCTCAAGCCCGCACCGAAGCCGTTCGCCGCGAACTCGAGCAGAATGCCGCCAACGGTCGCGAGCGCGCGGAGGCCATCCAGTCAGCGATTCGGGACCTCGGCGGATACCCCGACGTGATCGGTCCGTTCCTGGGTCGCGCCGCCGCAGCGGTCAAGGCGCTGACCGAACAGGCCGAGCCGTTCGACGAAGCGCTGTTGGGTGACCTCGCGCTCGAAGACCAGCTGCTGGACCGCTCGCGCTACACCAAGGCGCTGGCCATCGCGGCAAACAACAAGGACGTCGAGAAGCTGGCGGAGCGTCTGATCACCGCGCACTCGGCGACCGTGGACTGGTTGACCACCGTGCTGGCCGAGGACGCGTTGGGTGGTCCGGCCGCGCTGCGCCGCACGCCTGTGCAGGCCGCTGCCGGTGCCGCGGTCAAGTTCGTCAATCTGCCGGTCACCTGGTCGGCTCGGGGTATCGACCGCGCCGTCGAGACGCTGCGCAATGCCGGTCCCGCGTTCAACGAGCTGGTGAAGCGGGGTGGCAACGCCAGCGAGATCGCGGCCAAGGCGATCTCGGCATCGCAGAACGCCGCTCTGCGGGCGGCGGAACGAGTCACTCGCAACGAGGGCGCTGACGAAGTCGCCGACGCTCTGCACTCGGGCCGGGAGTCCGTCGGCGTGCTGGACGCCAGCGAGCTTCCGATCAAGAACTACGACGAGCTGAACGTCAACGAAGCCGTGGGTGCGATCAAAGAACTCACCGTCCCGCGCGACGTTCGCGTGATCATCGCCTACGAAGAAGCGCACAAGGGTCGGCAAGGCGTGGTCTCTGCTGCGCAGACCCGCGTCGCCGCCATCGCCAAG
>NZ_JCALDY010000030.1:0-49642 GCF_059813095.1 Mycobacterium sp. NGS22 | reverse complement strand
ACCCGGCTTGCCTGGCGACGCCTCGACCAGAGCGCAGCCAGGAATAAACGGACCCGAGTCCGGTTGTACTGGGTATCACCGACTCAGGAGGTACCTATGCCCGCGATCACCGCAGACACGTTGACGTTGCCGAGGGTGGCACCGGCCGGACCCGCCGACGCCGAGCGTCCGGTCCGATCCGTCACCACCGGGCCTCGGGGGTATGAGGGCCTGGGATTCCCGGTGGTCCGGGCTTTCGCCGGAGTCAGCCCCGCCGCGCTGGACCCGTTCGTGCACATGGACCAGCTGGGCGAGGTGGACTATCAGCCGGGCGAGCCGCGCGGCACCGACTGGCACCCGCACCGCGGCTTCGAAACCGTGACATACCTGATCGACGGCAAATTCGCCCACCAGGATTCGCACGGTGGCGGCGGATTGATCGGCGACGGCGCCACCCAGTGGATGACGGCCGGGTCGGGAATCCTGCACATCGAGACCCCACCCGCCGAGATGGTGGACAGCGGCGGGGTCTTCCACGGCATCCAGCTGTGGGTGAATCTGCCCAAGCGGGACAAGTTCGCTCCGCCGCGTTACCAGGCCATCGAGGGCGGCGACGTCAAGCTGCTGGCATCCGAGGACGGCGGCTCGCTGCTGCGCATCATCGCCGGCGACGTGTCGGGCCACCACGGTCCCGGAGTCACCCACACACCGATCACCTTGGCGCACGCGACCATCGAAAGCGGTGCGCGACTGAACATCCCGTGGCGCCCCGACTTCAACGCGCTGGTCTACGTGCTGTCCGGGGAGGGGACGGTCGGTGCGGCGGGCCGCCCGATCAGGCAGGGTCAGCTGGCGGTCCTCGGTCCGGGTGATCGCATCACCGTGGCCGCCCGGCTGGGCCGGAACCCCATGGACGTGTTGCTGCTGGGCGGGCAACCGCTTCGGGAGCCGGTATTCCACTACGGCCCGTTCGTGATGAACTCCAAGGCCGAGGTGATCGAGGCCCTGGAGGACTACCAATCGGGCAAGTTCGGAAGTATCCCGGCGAACGCGCTAACGCCGCGGCGAGGCGGTGGCACACTCTAGTAATGCCGCATGTGGCAAGTCGCGGGCCCGGGCGCCCCCCCGCTGCAAAAGCCGACGAGACGCGTAAACGCATCGTGCGGGCGGCCCGTCAAGTGTTCAGCGAACGTGGCTACGACGGCGCGACGTTCCAGGCCATCGCGATCCGCGCCGACCTGACCCGTCCCGCGATCAACCATTACTTCGCCAGCAAGCGGGTGCTGTACACCGAAGTCTCCGATCGGACTACCGACCTGGTGGTCAACGCCGGCATCGAACGGGCGCGGGGCGAGCAGACGCTGTTGGGCCGGGTGGGAGCCTTCGTCACCACAGCGATCGAGGCTGACACCGAAAACCCTTGTACCGCAGCATTTTTAGCTACTGCCGTGCTGGAGTCGCAGCGGCATCCGGAGCTGCGACGGACCGAGAACGACACGGTGCGGATCACCCGAGAATTCCTGATCTGGGCCGTCGACGAGGCCCGCGAGGGCGGGGAACTCGCCCCCGGCATCGACGGCGACCGACTGGCGGAGGCTTTGCTGCTGATGCTGTGCGGGGTGGGTTTCTACGCGGGCTTCGTCGGCAGCTTCCAGGAGGTGGAGAACATCCTCGGGACGCTGGGCCAGCTGATCGGGGGGAATTTGTGGAGCCCCGCCGCCAGCCGGCAGTGACCTGACCCACGAAGCGTATAGTTTACCTAAGTTATTAGGTAGCATGGATGGTCATGACGGATCTCCACACGCCCTCGTTGCGTACCGCCGGCGACAGCTGGCTCATCACCGAAAGCGTCGGCGCCACCGCGTTGGCAGTAGCCGCATCGCGCGCGGTGGAGACGGCCGGGCCGGACCCGCTGATCCGCGACGAGTTCGCACAGGTGCTGGTCGCCACGGCCGGACCGGCGTGGGCCAGGCTCGCCGACCCGAGCATCGCCTGGCTCGACGGCGACGAACACGGCAGACGCCTGCACCGGGTGGGTTGCGACTACCAGGCGGTGCGCACCCGCTACTTCGACGAGTACTTCGGCAGCGCCGTGCGGGACGGTATCGGGCAGGTGGTGATCCTGGCCGCCGGCCTGGACTCGCGGGCATACCGGTTGCAGTGGCCGACCGGGACCCAGCTATACGAGATCGACCAGCCCAAGGTGCTGGAGTACAAATCCGAGGTGCTCGGTTCCCACGGTGCGGTCCCGTCGGCAACCCGGCATGCCGTCGCGGTGGACCTGCGTGAGGACTGGCCGGCGGCGCTGATCGAGGCCGGGTTCGACCCGTCGCGCCCCACCGCCTGGCTGGCCGAGGGGTTGCTGGCGTATCTGCCCAGCGACGCCCAGGACCGGCTGTTCCAGCTGTGCACCGCACTGAGCGCGCCGGGCAGTCGTCTCGCCGTCGAGGCATTCACCATGGTCGTCGACGGCAACCGGCAGCGCTGGGACCGGATGCGGGACCGGCTCGGTCTGGACGTCAACATCGGCGCGCTCACCTACCACGAGCCGGAGCGTTCGGATCCAGCACAATGGCTCACCGACCACGGCTGGCAGGTCCACAGCGTGGACAATCACCAGGAAATGGCCCGGCTGGGCCGTCCGGTACCCGAAGATCTGGTCGACGAGGCCATCACCGCCACGCTGATGTGGGGCCACCTGGCAGGAGTGCAGAAATGAGCGGATTACGCAGCCACGACGACACCTGGGACATCAGGACCAGCGTCGGCACCACGGCCGTGATGGTCGCCGCGGCGCGGGCGGTGGAAACCGAACAACCCGACGCCCTGATCCGGGACCCCTACGCAAAACTCCTGGTGACCAACGCCAACGCCGGAGTGCTGTGGGAGGCCATGCTCGACCCCGCCGTCGCGGCCAAGGTGGAAGCGATGGACGCCGAAGCCGCGGCCATGGTCCGGCACATGCGCGGTTACCAGGCGGTGCGGACCCACTTCTTCGACACCTTCTTCCGCGACGCCGTCGCCACCGGGATCCGGCAGGTCGTCATCCTGGCGTCGGGCCTGGATTCACGGGCGTATCGACTGGACTGGCCGGCCGGGACCACCGTCTTCGAGATCGACCAGCCGCAGGTCCTGGAGTACAAGTCGACGACCCTGTCCGAGAACGAGGTGACGCCGTCGGCCGACCGCCGGGCGGTGGCGATCGACCTGCGCCAGGACTGGCCGGGCGCGCTGCGCGACGCCGGCTTCGACCCCACCGCACCGACGGCGTGGCTGGCCGAAGGGCTGCTGATGTACCTGCCCGCCGAGGCGCAGGACAAGCTGTTCACCCAGGTCAGCGAGTTGAGCGCGCCAGGCAGCCGCATCGCTGCCGAAACCGCACCCGCGCACGCCGACGACCGCCGCCAGCAGATGCGCGAACGGTTCAAGAAGGTCGCCGAGGAGATCGGGCTGGAAGAGACCATCGACGTCGGCGAGCTGATGTATCGCGACGAGCACCGGGCACCGGTCGACGAGTGGTTGAACAGTCACGGCTGGCGGGCTGTCGCCGTGAGCTCCCCCGACGAGATGCAGCGACTGGACCGCTGGGTGGTCGACGTGCCCATGGCCGACGACAAGGACGCGTTCTCCGACTTCGTGATGGGCGAGCGGCTGTAGCGGCGCCTTCTGTCCATTCCTTCCGGGTGACTAGGATCGGGAGTTATCACCCACGAGCGACCGCTGGCCGACGGCTGCGGGCACCTCGGGAAGGAAGGACAACGATGACCACCGAATCCCCGCCCGCCCCCCCGCAGTCGCAAGCTGCCGAAGACGTCGACATCGCCGGAACCGTCGACCGCCTGCGCCGGACGTTCGCTTCCGGACGCACCCGCAGTTACGAGTGGCGCAAGCACCAGTTGCTGCAGCTGGCCAAGCTGGTCGAGGACAACGAACCGGCCATCGCCGCCGCGCTGGCCGAGGACCTGGACCGCAATCAGGTCGAAGCGTTCATCGCCGACATCGCCACCACCGCCGGTGAAGCCAAGTACGCGGCCAAGAAGCTGAAGAGATGGATGCGCCGCAAGTACCTGCTGCTGGAGGCGCCGCAGCTGCCCGGCCGCGGTTGGGTGGAGTACGAGCCGTACGGCACCGTGCTGATCATCGGCGCGTGGAACTACCCGTTCTATTTGACCCTCGGTCCCGCGGTCGGCGCGCTGGCCGCCGGCAACGCCGTCATCCTCAAACCCTCCGAGATCGCCCCGGCGTCGTCGCGCCTGATGGCCGAGCTGGTGCCCAAGTACCTGGACACCGACGCGGTCGCGGTGATCGAGGGTGACGGGTCCGTCACGCAGGAGCTGATCGGGCAGGGCCTGGACCGCGTGCTGTTCACCGGCGGCACCGAGATCGGCCGCAAGGTCTACGAGGGCGCCGCCAAGCACCTGACCCCGGTCACCCTCGAACTGGGCGGCAAGAGCCCGGTGATCGTGGCCGCGGACGCCGACGTGGACGTCGCGGCCAAGCGGATCGCCTGGATCAAGATCATGAACTCCGGGCAGACCTGCGTCGCGCCCGACTACGTGCTGGCCGACGCCACGATCCGCGACGAGCTCGTCGACAAGATCGGTTCCGCGCTGACCAAGTTCCGGGCCAACGACAACCAGGCCGGTATGCGCATCGTCAACGAGCGCCAGTTCGACCGGTTGACCGGGTACATCGACGCGGCTGAAGCGGACGGCAAGGGGAAGGTCGCGGTCGGCGGCAAGTCCGACGCGTCCAGCCTGCGCATCCAGCCGACCGTCGTCGTGGACCCGGATGTGGACGGACCGTTGATGCAGAACGAGATCTTCGGCCCGATCCTGCCGGTCATCACGGTCACGTCGCTGGACGAGGCGATCAATTTCGTCAATGCCCGGCCCAAGCCGCTGTCGGCCTACCTGTTCACCAAGACGAAGGGAACCCGCGAGCGGGTGATCAAGGAGGTGACGGCCGGCGGCATGCTGATCAACCACCTCGCCTTCCAGGTGTCGACGGCCAAGCTGCCGTTCGGTGGCGTCGGCTCCTCCGGCATGGGCGCCTACCACGGGAAGTGGGGTTTCGACGAGTTCAGCCACCGCAAGTCGGTGCTGACGAAGCCGACCCGCCCCGACTTCTCCAAGATGATCTACCCGCCGTACACCGATCGGGCTTTCAAGCTGGCCCGCAGGCTGTTCTAGCCTGAGCCGTCCACTTATTGCGTTGCAGAGAGGAAACTGATGCCCGGAGTGCAGGATCGTGTCGTCGTAGTAACCGGCGCCGGCGGGGGATTGGGTCGTGAATACGCCCTGAACCTCGCCCGGGAGGGCGCCAGCGTCGTGGTCAACGACCTCGGTGGTGCCCGCGACGGCACCGGTGGCGGGTCGGCGATGGCCGATCAGGTCGTCACCGAGATTCGGGACGCCGGGGGCCGCGCGGTCGCCAACTACGACAGCGTCGCCGAAGCCGACGGTGCGGCCAACATCATCAAGACCGCGCTCGACGAGTTCGGCGCCGTGCATGGTGTGGTGAGCAACGCCGGGATCCTGCGCGACGGCACCTTCCACAAGATGACGTCGGAGAACTGGGACGCCGTGCTCAAGGTGCACCTGTACGGCGGCTACAACGTGATCCGCGCGGCCTGGCCGCACTTCCGCGAGCAGAGCTACGGACGCGTCGTGGTGGCCACCTCGACCAGCGGGTTGTTCGGCAACTTCGGCCAGACCAATTACGGCGCAGCGAAATTGGGCCTGGTGGGTCTGATCAACACGCTGGCACTCGAGGGCGCCAAGTACAACATCCACGCCAACGCGGTCGCCCCGATCGCGGCCACCCGGATGACCGAGGACATCATGCCCAAGGAGGTGCTGGAGAAGCTGACCCCGGAGTTCGTCGCGCCGGTGGTGGCCTACCTGTGCACCGAGGAGAACCCGGACAACGGCTCGGTGTTCGTCGTCGGGGGCGGCAAGGTGCAGCGGGTTGCGCTGTTCCAGAACGACGGGGTGAACTTCGACAAGCCGCCGACGGTGCAGGATGTGGCGGACGAGTGGGGCCAGATCACCGATCTGTCGGCCGCGCAAAAAGCTGGATTCAAGCTCTGACCGATCCGGCGAAAGCACCTCGCGCTTCATGAAAGCTTCGGTAGTACAAGAGCTTTCCGGTCCGTCCGGCCTTGTCTACACCGATGTCGAGGACGTATCCGATGGCGGTGGCAACATCGTCATCGAGGTACGCGCCGCCGGGGTGTGCTTCCCCGACCTGCTGCTGACCAAGGGCAAGTACCAGCTGAAGTTGCCGCCCCCGTTCGTGCCCGGGATGGAGACGGCCGGTGTGGTGCGGTCGGCGCCGGTGGACTCGGGTTTCCGTGTGGGCGAACGGGTTTCGGCATTCGGTGTGCTCGGCTGTTATGCCGAGCAGGTGGCCGTCCCGGTGTCGCACGTGATTCGCAGCCCGGCCGAACTCGACGACGCCGAATCGGTGTCGTTGTTGGTCAACTACAACACCATGTATTTCGCGCTGTCCCGGCGCGCGGTGATGCGGCCCGGTCAGACGGTGCTGGTGCTGGGCGCGGCCGGCGGGGTGGGCACCGCCGCCGTCCAGATCGCCAAGGCGATGGGCGCCAGCCAGGTGATCGGCGTGGTGCACCGCGAAGCGGCCATGGCCTACGTCAAGGCCCTGGGTGCCGACCAGGTGCTGCACCTGAGCGAAGGCTGGGTCGAGCGGGTGCTCGCGCACACCAACGGCCAGGGGGTGGACATCGTCGTCGACCCGATCGGTGGCAAGACTTTCGACGACGCGATCCGCGCGCTGGCGATCGACGGCAAACTGCTGGTGATCGGGTTCGCCGCGGGCAGCATCCCCACCCTGACGGTCAACCGGTTGTTGCTGCGCAACGTCGGCGTGCTGGGCGTGGCCTGGGGCGAATACCTCAACAAGGTTCCGGGCTCGGCGGTGCTGTTCTCGTCGGGGCTCAACCAACTGGTTTCGTTGGGCCTGAAACCGCCTCCACCACAACGCTATCCGCTGTCCGAAGCGCGAGCCGCGCTGCAGAGCCTGGACGACGGCGGCGTGCTCGGCAAGGTCGTGCTGGAGCCTTAGGCGAACAGGCTGTTGATCTCGGCGACGATGTCACTGGCCGCGTGCTGGAAGACCCGCACTTCGAACCCGGCCATCAGGACTCCCAACCCCACGGTCGCGGCGGCCGGCTTGCCGAACGCGTTGATCAGTCCGTTGACCGGATCTCCGTTGAGCGCCTGCAGTATTCCGTCGCCGAACAGGCTGATGTTGTAGGCCGGGAGGGCGGTCACGGCGGCATTGAGGATGTCGGTGGTGGGCAGCACAGTCGAGTAAGCCGACGCGGCAACGGCCGATGCGGTGTAACCGATCTTGAGGTTCGCGTTCAGTGCCGACTGGACGAAGTTCTGCGGCGACGACAGTGAGTACTGCGCGCCGGCCAGGATCTTGTTGCTGAGTCCCGCCGTGTCGACCGTCGGGATCAGCTCGACGAAGTCCGACGGGCCGATCAGCGAGACTTCGTGGCCGAAGTCGGCGATCCCCTGCTGGACTCCGGCGGCCAGCGCGGAGATGATCTCGCCGGGCGGCACCGGTGGGATCACGCCGAACCCGGTGGCGACGTTCGGCGGATCCGGTGACCAGCCGTTGGTGGTGCTGCCATACCCCAGGTTCACGATGACTTCGGTGCAGGGCTCGACGAGCGCGGCGAGCGGGTGACCGATGATCGGGATGGCCCGCAGCGGGGACAGGATCGGCAGGTTCTCGGTGGGAACCATGAAGTACTCGGTCAGGGTTGGGTGGGTGGTGTTCGTCAGCTGGATCGCGTTGGCCAGCGTTATGTCCGACAGGAACGGATAGCGGCCGTGTAGCTCGATGATGCCCAGGAATGCGTTGATGTCGGACACCACGTTGAGCGGGTATTGCGGGAAGCCGCCGAATCCGTCGTACTCGATGGTGTAGATGCGCGACGGGAACGAGTTGTCCGGGGTCGCCACGCCGAACACGTCCAGACCCAGGCTCGGTAATGCGAGCCCCGGAAAGCGCGCCAGCAGACCGCCGTTCGGATTGCTCGGATTGCCGACCAACGTGAAGTTCAGATGCTCGAACGGGCCGCCCGCCGGCACCGGCGTGTTGGTGGGGTTGAGCGCGATCATCTCCATCGAGGCGATGACCGCGCTCTGGGAGTAGCCGAACACGTTGACCTGAGTAGCGGTGAGTTTGCCGAAGGCGTCCCGAATCGCGTTGTCCAAGATGGTCAAGCCGCGCGCCGCCGACACGTCGAACGTCAGGTCCTTGATGCCGGTAAGGGGATACAAACCCTCGGGGGTGTTGATGCCGAGGTTGATTCCGCCGCCCCAGATCGGGTCGATATAGGCAAGGGGAATGCCCTGGATGTAGTCCTCGATCGGGATCGGATATCCGCTGGCGCCCATCACCAGCGTGAAGACACCGGCGGCAGGGGCTGCGGCGACATTACCGAGCAGCGACCGGATCGGCGACAGAACCGGATTGAGTGCGTTGCCGACGGCGTTGGCCAATTCGGTTTGTACGTAAGCCAATCCGCCGCCGGTCAGGATGCGGGCGAACTGCTCCTGGAACGCGGTCGCCTGCCGCGCGGCACCCTGGTACTCCGCGGCGAAGTCGTTCATCAGTTGCGCGAACGCGACCGAAACCTCGTCGGCGGCCGCGGCCAACACACCCGTCGCCGGGGTCGCTGCGCCGATCGCGGTGCGAAGTTGTTCCAGATCGGCTGCGGCAGTTGCGATCAAGTCCGGCTGAACGGCCAGGTACGACATGAGCCCATCCTTCGAATGACGAGGCCCCCCTGCCAGAGATCAGCTTAGGCCGACTGACGGTGCCGCATACGACTTTCTGAGAAAGCCTCCGCTACGAGATCACGTCGGTCGGAATCAGTGCACCGGTGAGGTTGTCGATGATCGAGGTGACCGTGTCGATCGTCACGATCAGCTGGAACCCTCCCGACAGGGTGAACAACGCGACGTCCGCGGCGATCGGGTTGCCGAACGCGTTCACCAGCCCCATCGGGTCGCCGTTGAGGGCCTGCTGGATGCCGTCCAGGAACAGGTTGAGGTTGTAGGACGGCAGGGTGGTGAGCAGGCTGTTCGCGATGTCGGCGGTCGGTAGCAGCGCCGCGTAGCCGTCGGCGGCGGACGCGGTGATGGCGGTGGTGATGTTTGTGTTCGCCGCCTTGAGCGCGTCGAAGACGCCGTTGACGGAGAAGCCGGTCAGCGACGGCACCTCGAACGGCAACCCGCCGCCTCCGCCGCCGCCCCCGCCGGTCGGCACCAGGTCGGTCAGCGACGGCAGCGTCGTCGGGACCATGCCCTGGATGTCGCCCACGAAGGCATTCCAGCCCTGGTTGGCCAGGACGATCTGGTCGCCGATGAAGTTCGCCGGGATTGGCGGGATCAGGCCAAACGGGGTGTGCACGTCGGCATAGCCGGTCGAGTAGCCGTAGTGCGGGTCGCCGTAGCCCCAGTTGACCAGGTAGGTCAGGTTCGGTTCGATCAGGTCCGCGATTGCATTGCCGAACACCGGGATCGAGCGGAACGGCTGGACGAGTGGCAGGCCGTCGTAGGTGATCACGTAGTAGTGGTCGGTGAGATTGCCCGGGGACACCGGCAATTCGACCATGCTGTAGCCGGGGGCCAGTGCGCCGTTCGCTCCGATGATGCTCGGATAATCGCCGTGCACGGTCTGGATACCGAGGAATGCGTTGAGGTCGGCCAGGAAGTTGATCGGATACCTCGGGAACTGCGTGTACCCGTCGTACTGCAACGAGAACATGTTGAGCGGATAGCCCGTGTTCGACGGCGTCGGGCCGAAGAAGTCCAGACCCAGCGCCGGCAGGGACAGGCCGGGGAATCGCGACAGCAGACCGCCGTTGGGCGCCATCGGGTTGCCCAGCAGCGTGAAGGTCAGTGGATTCAGCGGGTCGTAGGTTATTCCCGAGGCGACCAGATTGCGCAACTCGATCGAGGAGAGGACCGCACTCTGCGAGTAGCCCAGTACCGAAACGCTCTGTGGGTTCGGTCCTGCCATCAATCCGGTCGGCGAGAAGAGCGCATTGTGCAACATTTCGACGCCCCGCTGGACCGAGACGTTGAGCGTCAGATCCTTGATGGCGGTGAGCGGATACAGCCCTTCGGGAGTGTTCAGCGGGATCGACAGCGGATCGGTCACATGGAACTGGATCCACGGCCGCACCGCAGCCATGTAGGCCAGCGACGGTATCGGCGTGCCGCTGCCGGTCATGATCAATGCCACGTCGGTGGTCGGCAAGATCGTCGGAAGCGGCGTATTGACCGGTGTGCCGCCGGATATGGCGGGCGGCGCGAACAACGCCTGGATCGGTGCCAGCAGCGGCTGCAGCGGCGCCAGTAGCGCGTCGAGTGGCGATGCCGCGGCCAGCGCTGCCGCCCCGGCGATTTCGGCTTCGGCGTAGGCGAGGCTGGCCGTCGTCAATGCCCGGGTGAATTCCGCGTGAAACGCCGCCGTTTGACCGACGACCTGCTGGTACTCCAGGCCGAACACACCGAACAGGCGGGCCGCGGCTTCGGACACCTCGTCGGCGGCAGCGGCCGCCAAACCTGTGGTGGGGCCGGCCACCGCTGAGTTGATCTCGGCCAGGGCCGTCTGGAGGCCGGCCAGATTCTCGGCGGCGGCGGCCATCAGCTGCGGTTGCGTCGCTAGATATGACATCGGCGAATTCCCTTCACGGCCAAGGTATTTCGATACTCGACGGAGCTCGCTGACCCGGCGCTGAGGGTCATCATCGAGCCCGGCACCTGTCAGACTAGAACGGCCGCGTCGACCGCATAGTGCTTTTGCCGACTAAATATCTACGGGATCAGCGACTGGATGTCTTTGATGGTTGCGGCGAGGGCCTCGGTGATCACGAGGAATTCGACCCCGCCGGCCACCGACGCCAACCCGATGTCGGCGGCGATCGGGTAGCCGATCGCGTTGATCAGGTTGCCTTGCGCGAGCTGTTCGGTGAACAGCTGCACGTTGTAGGCGGGTAGCGACGTGAAGATCGACAGGCCGATGTCCGCGGTGGGAAGTAGCACGGCGTAGTTGGTCGAGATGATCGAGGCGACCGTGTTGACGATCTTGGTCGGGGACGGGAAGGCGGCCGCCTTCAGGGCGATATCGGACGGCGACGGCAGCGTCAGCGTCGGGGCGGTGACCGGTTGCGCGGCGATCGCCTGCAGGTCGGTGGCGAAGTTCTGGACACCCTGCTGGGTGCCGGTCGCGAGTGCGTTGAACACGTTGACCGGGGAAGCCGCACCCGTCAGGTCGGGGAACAGTCCGAACGGCGTCGGGATATCCGGGGGACTGGTGGAGTAGCCGTAGGCCGGGTCACCGTAGCCGAGGTTGACGAGCACCCTCGTGCTCGGCTCGAGCAGGTTGGCCAGCGGATTGCCGATGACCGGTATCGCCCGCAGCGGCTGCAGCAGCGGCAGGTGCTCGGTCGGGATGATGTAGTACTCGGTGTTGCCGGTGTAGCCCGGCGACGGTGTCAGCGGGATGGCGTTGTCGATCTGCGCTGGGGTCAGCGACAGGTATGTCGGATGAACGTAGATGATGCCCGCGATCGCGTTCAGGTCGGAGATGATGTTGAGCGGATACTTCGGGAAGTCGGCGAAGCCGTCGTATTCCAGCGTGTAGATCTTCGTCGGGTAGATGATGTCCGACGGTGTGGAGCCGTAGAAGTCCAGCCCCAGCGACGGCATCGACAGACCCGGAAACCGCGACAGCAGACCGCCGTTGGGGTTCATCTCGTTGCCGGTCAACACGAAGCTGAGTTGGTTGGCGAGCGGTGGGGCCGCACCGAAACTCGACAGACCGGCCGCGAGGTTGCGCATGTACAGCGAGGAGATGACCGCGCTCTGCGAAATCCCGAACACCGTCACGGTTTCGCCGAGGTTGTTGATCTGGTTGTAGACGGCGGTGTCGAGGATACTCAGCCCGACGCCGACCGATCTGTTGAAATACATGCTGCGCACGCCGGTGAGCGGGTAGAGCTCCTCGGGGGTGTTCAGGCCGATCTTGGCCAGGCCCGTACGGACGTACAGGTCGTTGGCCTTCTCGATGAACGTGGGCGTGACGATGGGCACTCCGGTGCCGCTCAAGAACAGCGATACCGAAGCCGCGCTGGCGGCCTGAGTCGGCGCCAGCAGCCCGCCCAGCGCGGCGGCGGCGGCCGATTCGGCGTTGGCGTAGGCGTTCGCCGCCGCGGCCAGCGACTGCTGGAACTGCCCCTGGAAGCCCGCCACCCGACCAAGCACATCCTGGTACTCCAGGCCCAACGCGCCGAAGAAATTCGCGACCGCTGCCGACACCTCGTCGCCGGCCGCCGCCAGCACAGACGAGGTGGGTGCGGCCGCCGCCGCGCTGGCCGCTCTGATCGCCGCCCCGATCCCTTCGAGATCCACCGCCGCCGCCGTCAGTGTGTGCGGCTCAGTCAACAAGAACGACATTCCCGATGTCCCTTCCCCGCGGCCCGGCGCGGCGTTGACGCAAGCGTAAGGGGACCGGGCGGGGCTGTCTGGCGTTTAGCGACAAGCGTTTTCGCTACCGAAACAGGAGCCGTCGCTCCGATCAGAAGGAAAGGCTCTGCAAGTCCTGAGCTATTTCCGCGGCTGCTTCCACGACCGCGATGAATTCGATCATGCCGCCCAGCGCTGCCAAACCGGCGGTGGCGGCGAGGGGGAGTTCGATCGCCCCCCTGATGTCGCCCTGAGCAAGCTGGCTCAAGAACAAGGTCGTGTTGTAGGCGGGCAGCGTGGTGGCGAAAGCCGTCGCCAGGTCGGCCGTCGGCAGTAGCACCGAATAGCCGGTGGACACGACCGACGCCAACGTGTTGGCGATGTTGACCGGGGTCGCCGGCACCGGGGGCGGCGACGCAGGCAGATATGCCTGGATCAGCGGCGGGAACGCGGGCGTGGGAATCACCGGCGGGGTCGTCAGCGCGCTCGGCGCCACCGCCAGGAAATCGTTGATGCCCTGATTGGTTCCGGCGATCAGGGCGTTGACGACGACGTCGGGCGGAATCTCCGGGAACAGCCCGAACGGGGTGGGCACGTTGGCCGGGCCGGTGGAGTAGCCGAAGTTGGGGTCGCCGTAGCCGAGGTTGACGAGCACCTTCAGATTCGGTTGCACCAGCGCCGCGATGGGTTCGCCGATGACCGGTATGGCCCGCACCGGATCCAGCAGCGGTAGGTCCGGGTGCGGGATGAGGTAGTACTTGTTGCTGGTGGTGCCGTCCGTCGGCAACTCGATGGCCGACGCGATCTGCGCGGGAGTCAGGTCGGCGTAGGTGGTGTGCACCGTGATGATGCCGAAAACCGCGTTGAGGTCGGACAGGATGTTGAGCGGATAGCGCGGGAAGTCGGCGAACCCGTCGTATTCGAGCGTGTAAGTGGTGGTCGGGTACGGCCCGTCCGGGGTGGCCCCGTAGAACGGCAGACCCAGCGTGGAGATGTTCAGTCCGGGGATGCGCGCCAGGATGCCGCCGTTGGGGTTCATCTCGTTGCCGGTCAAGATGAAGCTGAGCTGCGACGGGTCCGGAGCCAGCGGGCCCAGCGAGATGTAGTGCTGCATCAACAGCGAGGAAATGATGGCGCTCTGCGAGTAGCCGAAAACGGTGACGTTGTTACCGCCGTTGATTTGCTCCCACACCGCGGTGTTGAGGATTTGCAGTCCCTGCTGCACCGAGGTGGCCAACGGCAGGGATCGCACCCCGGTGATCGGATACAGCTGCTCGGGGGTGTTCAGCGCCGACACGATCGCGCCCGGCGCAAGTGGTTGGACGAACAGGGTGTTGATGGCGTTGAGGTACGCCGCGCCCGGTATGGGTGTTCCGGTGCCGCCCATGATGATTGCCACGCCAGTGGGACTGAACGGCGCCGCCGATGTCGGTATGGTGAGCCCGGCCGTCGCGGCCTGGATCAATTGAGCGGTGTTGATCGCTTCGGCGTTGGCGTAGTACTCCACGGTGGCGGTCAGCCGCTGCACCAACCCGTCGTAGAGCAACCCGAGATTGCTACTGACAGCTTGGAATTCGGAGCCGAAGCCGCCGAAGAAGTTCGCGATCGCAACCGACACCTCGTCCGCGGCGGCCATCGCGATACCGGTCGTCGGCACGGCCGCGGCGGTGGCCGCCGCACCGATGACCGAACCGATACCCGCCAACTCGGTTGCCGCCGCTGCCAATACGGGCGGCTGCGCGAAAACATACGACAAGCTCTATCCCTCCTGCGTCGAGGGTAGAGCGATCACACCGGGCTGTCTGGCCTTTGGCCGAGCTCATAGTGAGACTCAGTCGAGCAGTGCCCTGCGCAGCCGCGTCACGTGGTCGTCGGAGATGCCCGCGTCGCGCAGGTAGCCCTGCAGCGATCCGTGCGTCTCGTCGATCGATTGCCAGGCGGCGGTCAGATATTCGGCGCGCACACCCAGCACCCCGTCGGACAGCCGCGCTTTGGTGAACGTCTCGACCTCGGGAGTCAGTTCGACGTCGGCGCGCTGCTGGATCATCTCGGTGATGCGGTCGCGCAGTTGGGCTACCGCGTGGTTGCTGCGCAGGTAGTCGGTGACGATGAGGTCGCGGTCCAGCCCGACGGCCTCGAGCACCGTGGCGACCACGAAACCGGTGCGATCCTTGCCGGCGAAGCAGTGCGTCAGCACGGGTCGTCCGTCGGCCAACAGGGTGAACACCCGGTGCACCGCCCGTTGCGCCCCGTTACGCGTTGGGAATTGGCGGTATTCGTCGGTCATGTACTTGACCGCTTTGGCCTCGATGGCTTCGTCTGTTTCGTCCGCTTCGCCGTTGGCACCTTCGATCATCAGGCGCTTGAACGCGGACTCGTGCGGCGCCTCGTCGTCGGTGCCGCCGTCGGACTTGTCGTCGTCGGCGAGATCCGGGAACGGCAGCAGGTGGACGTCGATCCCGTCGGGAACGCGCCCCGGACCGCGGCGGGCCACCTCACGGGCCGCGCGCAGGTCGGCGACATCGGTGATGCGCAACTGCCGCAGCACCGCGCGGCCGTCGTCGTCCAGGCTGCTCAGCTCACTGGACCGGAACAGCCGGCCCGGACGCAGACCCGGCACGATGTCCGCGACATCACGAAAGTTCCACGCGCCCGGCAGATTTCGCAGACCGTCAGGCATGGCCGGTGACCGCCGCGGCGAGCGCGGACTGCTCCCCGCCGAGCTCTTTGCGCGCGATGGTGCGCATGTGGACCTCGTCGGGGCCGTCGAAGATCCGCATCGCCCGGTGCCACCCGTACAGCCGGGCCAGCGGGGTGTCGTCGCAGATGCCGGCGGCGCCGTGCACCTGGATCGCGCGGTCGATGACGTCGCAGGCGACCTGCGGGGCCACCGCCTTGATCTGGGACACCAACAGGTGCGCCGCTTTGTTGCCGTGCTGGTCGATGGTCCATGCCGCCTTCTCGCACAACAGCCGGGCCTGGTCGATCTCGTTGCGCGACTTGGCAATTGCGTGCTGCACCAGCCCCTGGTCGGCCAGCGGCTTGCCGAAGGCGATGCGGCTGTTGGCCCGGTGCACCATGAGCGCCAACGCCCGTTCGGCACCGCCGAGCGCACGCATGCAGTGATGGATGCGGCCCGGTCCCAGCCGCGCCTGGGCGATCGCGAACCCGGAGCCCTCCTCGCCCAGCAGATTGCTGGCCGGGACCCGCACGTTGTCGTAGACGACCTCGCAGTGCCCGTGCTGGTCCTGCCAGCCGAACACACCGGTCGAGCGGACCACGGTCACACCGGGGGTGTCGATCGGGACCAGCACCATGGACTGCTGCTGGTGGCTGGCCGCCTCGGGGTTGGTGCGGCCCATCACGATCAGGATCTTGCAGCGCGGGTCCGCCGCGCCCGAGGTCCACCACTTGCGGCCGTTGATCACGTAGTCGGCGCCGTCGCGCACGATCGAGGTCTCGATGTTGCGGGCGTCGCTGCTGGCGACCGCCGGTTCGGTCATGGAGAAGGCACTGCGGATCTCGCCGTTGAGCAGCGGCTCCAGCCAGTCCTTGCGCTGCTGCTCGGTGGCGAACAGGTGCAGCGTCTCCATGTTGCCGGTGTCGGGTGCCGCGCAGTTGAGCGCTTCGGGGGCTATCTCCAAACTCCAGCCGGACAGCTCGGCCAGCGGCGCGTAGTCCAGGTTGGTCAGTCCCGACTCGGCCGGCAGGAACAGGTTCCACAGACCGCGCTCCCGGGCCTTGATCTTGAGGTCCTCGACGATCGGCGGCACGGTGTGGTCGTCGGGCCCGGCCTCGTGCCGGTACTTCTCGTATTCGGCTTCGGCTGGGAAAACGAACTCCGTCATGAAGTCGGTCAATTTCTTGTGGTAGTCGCTGGCTTTGGCCGACATCGCGAAGTCCATGACCGCCACGATATAGCCGGGCGCGAGCAGACACAGAATCGCATCCGGGAGGCCGAATTAGTGCGATTCTGTGTCTTCTCGCGGGAGGTGCCCGCAGCGCGAGGTGACCCAGCTCGCGGGTAGAAATGGAGCCCATGCGCCCGTTCACTCTCGAGACCGCGCTGCAGAAGGTGCAAGCCGCCGAGGACGCCTGGAACACCTGCGACCCGGAACGGGTCAGCCTGGCCTACACCGTCGACTCGGTCTGGCGGAACCGCGACGAGCACCTGACCGGCCGCGCGCAGATCGTCGAATTCCTGACCCGGAAATGGCGGCGCGAACTCGACTATGCGCTACGCAAGAGCCTCTGGAGCTTCCATGACAACCGCATCGCGGTGCGATTCCAGTACGAATGCCGCGACCGCACCGGCCAGTGGTTCCGCAGTTACGGCAACGAGCTCTGGGAGTTCGACGACGAGGGTCTGATGGCCCGGCGCGAAGCCAGCATCAACGACGTCCCGATCGCCGAATCGCAGCGGCGAATCTTCGGCCCGCGGCCACAAAACGAGCGCAGCCAGGAAATACCGCTCTGGTAGTCGCGTTATTTGAGCAGGCCGATAGTCCCGTAGGGTGTCTGAGCAATCAGATCGGGGCCGGGTCCACAGACCGCTCCCAAAGCCAGTGAGACAGTGAGAAAGTTGATGCACGCGCCATGACAGAAGCGCAGACAGGGCTCGTAAAGGTCGGGGTTGTCGCCGAATCCGGAGCCGACGAGCGGCGCGTCGCGCTGGTACCCAAGGCGGTCGCGGGGCTGGTGAACAGTGGCGTGGCCGTGGTGGTCGAGTCCGGCGCGGGCGAGCGGGCGCTGCTGCCCGACGACCTCTACACCCAGGCCGGGGCCACCATCGGCGACGCCTGGGGAGCCGACATCGTGGTCAAGGTGGCTCCCCCGACCGCCGACGAGGTAGGCAAGCTGCGCAGCGGCCAGACGCTCATCGGATTCCTGGCTCCCCGCAACGCCGACAACTCGATCGGCGCACTCAAGCAGGCCGGCGTGCAAGCGTTCGCGCTCGAAGCCATTCCGCGTATTTCGCGGGCACAGGTGATGGACGCCCTGTCGTCGCAGGCCAACGTCGCCGGGTACAAGGCCGTGCTACTGGCCGCGTCCGAGTCGACCCGGTTCTTCCCGATGCTCACCACCGCGGCGGGCACCGTGAAGCCGGCCACCGTGCTGGTGCTCGGTGTCGGCGTGGCCGGCCTGCAGGCTTTGGCCACGGCCAAGCGCCTGGGTGCCCGGACGACGGGGTACGACGTGCGCCCCGAGGTCGCCGACCAGGTGCGTTCGGTGGGCGCGCAATGGCTCGACATCGGTATCGACGCGGCCGGTGAGGGCGGGTACGCCCGAGAGCTGACCGACGAGGAACGCGCCCAGCAGCAGAAGGCCCTGGAAAAGGCGATCAGCGGCTTCGACGTCGTGATCACGACCGCGCTGGTGCCGGGCCGTCCGGCGCCGCGCCTGGTCACCGCCGCCGCGGTGGAGGCGATGAAGCCGGGCAGCGTGGTGGTGGACCTGGCCGGGGAGACCGGCGGCAACTGCGAGCTCACCGAGCCCGGCCAGGTCGTCGTCAAGCACGACGTGACCATCGCGTCGCCGCTCAACCTGCCCGCCACCATGCCCGAGCACGCCAGCGAGCTGTACAGCAAGAACATCACCGCGCTGCTGGACCTGTTGATCAAGGACGGCCAACTCGCGCCGGACTTCGACGACGAGGTCATCGCGGACTCGTGTGTGACCCGCGAACGACAGAAGGACTCCTAGATGTACGACGAACTATTGGCCAACCTGGCGATCCTGGTGCTGTCCGGGTTCGTCGGGTTCGCGGTGATCTCCAAGGTGCCCAACACCCTGCACACCCCGCTGATGTCGGGCACCAACGCCATCCACGGCATCGTCGTGCTCGGCGCGCTGGTGGTGTTCGGCAGGGTGGAGAACCCGTCGATCGCGGTGCAGATCATCCTGTTCGTGGCGGTGGTGTTCGGCACGCTCAACGTGATCGGCGGCTTCATCGTCACCGACCGGATGCTGGGCATGTTCAAGGGCAAGAAGAAGGCGCTTCCCGCTGCCAAGTCGGAGGAGGCCGCCAAATGAACTACCTCGTGATCGTCCTCTACATCATCTCGTTCTCGCTGTTCATCTACGGCTTGATGGGCCTGACCGGCCCTAAGACCGCGGTGCGCGGCAACCTGATCGCCGCTGTCGGCATGACGCTGGCGGTGGCGGCGACATTGGTGATGATCCGGCACACCAGCCAGTGGCCGCTGATCATCGCCGGGCTGGTCGTGGGCGTGGTGCTCGGCGTGCCGCCGGCACGGTTGACCAAGATGACCGCGATGCCGCAGCTGGTGGCGTTCTTCAACGGCGTGGGCGGCGGCACTGTCGCTCTCATCGCGCTCTCGGAGTTCATTCAGACGTCCGGTTTCTCCGACTTCAAGCACGGTGAGTCGCCGACCGTCCACATCGTGGTGGCTTCGCTGTTCGCCGCGATCATCGGCTCGATCTCGTTCTGGGGCTCGATCATCGCGTTCGGCAAGCTGCAGGAGATCATTTCGGGCGCACCGATCGGCTTCGGCAGAGCGCAGCAACCGATCAACCTGTTGCTGCTGCTCGGGGCCGTCGGCGCCGCGGTGGTCATCGGTCTGAACGCGCATCCCGACCTCCCCGGAGCGTCGTTGTGGTGGATGATCGGCCTGCTGGCCGCGGCCGGTGTGCTGGGTCTGATGGTGGTGCTGCCGATCGGCGGCGCCGACATGCCGGTGGTGATCTCCCTGCTCAACGCCATGACCGGGCTGTCGGCCGCGGCGGCGGGACTGGCGCTGAACAACACCGCGATGATCGTCGCCGGCATGATCGTCGGCGCGTCCGGATCCATCCTGACCAACCTGATGGCCAAGGCGATGAACCGGTCGATCCCGGCCATCGTCGCGGGTGGCTTCGGCGGCGGCGGTATCGCGCCCAGCGGTGGTGACGGCGGCGAGAAGACCGTCAAGGCCACCTCGGCCGCGGATGCTGCCATCCAGATGGCCTACGCCAACCAGGTGATCGTGGTGCCGGGCTATGGGCTGGCCGTGGCGCAGGCACAGCACGCCGTCAAGGACATGGCGGCGCTGCTGGAGGGCAAGGGCGTCGAGGTCAAGTACGCGATCCACCCGGTCGCCGGCCGGATGCCGGGGCACATGAACGTGTTGCTTGCCGAGGCCGAAGTCGACTACGACGCGATGAAGGACATGGACGACATCAACGACGAATTCGGCCGTACCGACGTCGCGATCGTCATCGGCGCCAACGACGTCACCAATCCGGCGGCGCGCAACGACTCGTCCAGCCCGATCTTCGGCATGCCGATCCTCAACGTCGACAAGGCCAAGTCGGTGATCGTGCTGAAGCGGTCGATGAATTCGGGATTCGCCGGTATCGACAACCCGCTGTTCTACGGCGAGGGCACCAGCATGCTGTTCGGGGACGCCAAGAAGTCGGTGACCGCGGTCGCCGAGGAGTTAAAGGCTCTCTAAACCGGTGGGTAGGCCGGCGGCGGATAGCCGTTGCCGGACTCCACACCGCGCAGACCCCAGGTGAGATAGCTGAAGAAGAACTCGATCTCGTCGCTTCCGTCGTAGTCAGGACTCGGGTCCATTACTCCGCCTTTCTGATCGCGACTGAGGTTCTCCGGCGAGTCTAGTCCCATCCACGTCGCGGCAACAGGTGGCACCGGTCGTAAACTGTCCAACCAGTTGATTGGTAAATGCCGCGTCCGGAGCCGTCGGCCCAGCTCGGCAGCGACGAAGAGTGAGTATCGATGCCGTCCGAAAATGGACTTTCGCGCCGCGAGGAATTGCTTGCCGTCGCGACCAAGTTGTTCGCGGCCCGCGGCTATCACGGCACCCGGATGGACGACGTCGCCGACGTGATCGGGCTGAACAAGGCGACGGTCTACCACTACTACGCCAGTAAGTCGCTGATCCTGTTCGACATCTATCGCCAGGCCGCCGAGGGCACGCTGGCCGCGGTGCACGATGACCCGGACTGGACCGCCCGCGAAGCCCTGTACCAGTACACCGTTCGGTTGCTGACCGGGATCGCCGCCAACCCGGAACGGGCCGCGGTGTACTTCCAGGAGCAGCCCTACATCACCGAATGGTTCACCAGTGAACAGGTGGCCGAGGTTCGCGCCAAGGAAGTGCAGGTCTACGAGCACGTGCACGGCCTGATCGACCGGGGCATCGCCAGCGGCGAGTTCTACCCGTGCGACTCGCACGTGCTGGCGCTCGGCTACATCGGGATGACGCTGGGCGCCTACCGGTGGTTGCGGCCCAGCGGACGACGCACGGCCAAGGAGATCGCGGCCGAGTTCAGCACGGCGCTGCTGCGCGGGTTGATCCGGGACGAGGCGATCCGTACCCAGACACCGCTGGGTGCTGGATCAGTTGAAAATCGGCGGAATGACGTGCAGCACGTCCCCGAGAGCGCCGCTCAGCAGTGATATCGCCGTCACCGGAGGCTGGCTGAGCGTCGGGCCCAGGTAGAGGTTCAGCCCCGGATTGGTCGACGGGACCCACGGGTAGGCGTCCGGGAAGTGCTCGGGTCCCCATAGGCCCGCCTGCACGCCGATCTCCACCGCCGCGCCATACGGTCCCTGCCACAGGCTCTGGCCCAGGTAGTAGGCGACGTTGATCGGGTTGGGGATGTTGATCAGGCCGGCCGGGGTGGGCAGGTCTGCGTACCCGTAATCCGAGTAGCCCAGGTCGACCATCACGCGCAGGGCCGGTTGGAAGATGTCGGCGATGACCGGTCCGGCGTAGGGGATGTCGCGGATCGGCTGCAGCAGCGGCAGATCCTGCGTCAAGAACATGTAGTACTCAGTGGCGCCGTTGTAGCCGGGCGACGTCGGCAGTGGGATGGCATCCAGCGCTGACAACGTCGGGTAGTTACCGTGCACGTAGAAGTAGCCCATGAGCGCGTTGACGTCCGCCAGGATGTTCAGCGGGTACTGCGGAGCGTGGGCCACGCCGTCGTACTGGGCGGTGAAGATCTGCGTCGGGTACGGGTTGCTGGCCGGGGTGGCACCGTTGAACGGCACGTCCAGGATCGGAATGTAGAGACCCGGGAAGCGTGACAACAAGCCGCCGTTGGGGTTGTTGCCGGCGGCAGCCATGATGAAGGACAGGTCGCCGCCTTGGTAGGGCGATCCGGCCGCCATCAGAGCCACGATCTCGTTGTGGATGATCGAGGCGCTCTGCGAATAACCGAAGGCGACCACCTTGTTGCCAGCGGCGATCTGGTTGTGAATTGCGCTGTTCAGCGCTGCCACGCCCTTGGTGACGGACTGGTTGTAGGTCATGTCGCCGAGGTCGGGAGTGATCGGCCAGAACTGTTCGGGTGTGGTCAGACCCGTGGGGATATAGCCGGGGAAGAGCTTCTGGATCCAGTTCGTGTTGATGTCCGCGATGTACTTGGCGAAGGGCAGCGGGTTGCCGGTGCCGCCCATGATCAGCGCGATGTTGGCGGCCGCCGGTGCCGCCGGGCCGGGTGCGAGCAGGGATGTCAGCGTCGCAGCGGCCGCGGATTCGGCCTGGGTGTAGGCCGCGGCCGCGTTGGAAAGCGTTTGGGTGAACTGGGATTGGAACGCCGCCGCCTGCCGCACCACCGCCTGGTATTCCTGACCGTAGGCGTTGAACAGTGCGGTGATGGCCTCCGACACCTCGTCACCGGCCGCCGCCAGCACACTCGACGTCGGGACGACCGCAGCGGCGTTGGCCGCTCGGACGGCCGCGGCAATGCCGTCGACGTCGACAGCCGCCGCCACGAGCGTCTCTGGAACCGTTATTACGTGCGACATCTCCCCGTCCTTCCCCGCCAATTCGTAACCGCGGGTATGAGGTAATGAACAGAGGGTAGAGCGGCGTCGCCCCGAATTCCGGCGTTTCGCGCGCGAAAAATTATGGACTACTGTCTAGAAAAGTTCGGATCTTGCTCAGTTCCACGGAAGGACGCTCATGGCGATTCGTGTCGCCCACGTCGGCACCGGAAATGTCGGCGGGCTGGCGCTGGCCGAACTCATCACCGATCCGCGCTTCGAACTCACCGGGGTATGTGTGTCCACGCCGGAGAAGGTGGGCAGGGATGCCGGCGAACTGTGTGGTCTCGGTCTGGACGCCCCGACGCAGACCGGCATCCGAGCCGTGAACGACCTCGACGCGTTGTTGGCCACCGGTCCCGACTGCGTCGTCTACTGCGCCATGGGTGACACCCGGCTGCCCGACGCGATGGGCGACGTGATGCGCATACTCGTCGCCGGCATCGACGTCGTCGGATCGTCGCCCGGGCTGTTGCAGTACCCGTGGGGTGTCATGCCCGACAAGTACATCGATCGGGTGGAAGCCGCTGCGCAGCAAGGGAAGTCGAGCATCTTCATCACCGGAGTCGACCCCGGCTTCGCCAATGACCTGATTCCGTTCGCGCTGGCCGGAACCTGCCAGCGCATCGAACAGGTGCGGTGCATGGAGATCCACGACTACGCCAGCTACGACGGCGCCGAGGTGATGCACTACATGGGGTTCGCCCAGCCCATGGACCACATTCCGATGCTGCTGCAGCCGGGTGTGCTGAGCATCGCCTGGGGTACCGCGATCAGGCAGCTGGCGGCCGGCCTGGGCATCGAGGTCGACGAGATCACCGAGTCCTACCAACGTGAGCCGGCGCCCGAAGACTTCGACATCGCCGTCGGACACGTGGCCAAGGGCACGGTGGCGGTGCTGCAGTTCGAAATTCGGGGCATGGTCAACGGTCACCCCGCCATCGTCATCGAACACATCACCCGGTTGCGTCCCGACCTGCGGCCCGATCTGCGTCAGCCCGCCGCCGGCACCGGCTCCTACCGCGTCGAGATCACCGGCGAGCCTTCCTACGCCGTAGACATCGTGCCGACCAGCCGCAAGGGCGACCACAACCACGCGGCGATCGCCGGTGCCGCGGGCCGCATCGTCAACGCCATCCCGGACGTGATCGCGGCCCCGCCCGGCATCCGGAGCACGCTGGACCTGCCGCTGGTCACCGGCAAAGGACTCTTCGCACCGAACGATCTGATCCCTAGAACCGAAAGGAGTTCCCGCTGATGGGACGAGAAGGACGGGTAGCGGGCAAGGTCGCCCTGATCAGCGGCGGTGCCCGCGGGATGGGCGCCGAAGACGCGCGGCTACTGGTCGAGGAGGGCGCCAAAGTGGTGATCGGCGACGTCCGCGACGACGAGGGCAAAGCGCTGGCCGCCGAGATCGGCGACTCGGCGCGCTACGTCCACCTCGACGTCACCCAGCAGGACCAGTGGGAAGCCGCGGTGCAGACGGCAATCGGGGAATTCGGCAAGCTGAACGTGCTGGTGAACAACGCCGGCATCGTCGCGGCCGGTCCGCTGCGGGAATTCCGGATGGACAAGTGGCAGCAGGTGATCGACGTCAACCTGACCGGCACCTTCCTGGGCATGCGGTCGGTGGTGGATCCGATGACCGAGGCCGGTGGCGGCTCCATCATCAACGTGTCCTCGATCGAGGGGATCCGCGGGGCGCCGTTCGTGCATCCGTATGTCGCGTCCAAGTGGGCGGTGCGCGGGGTCACCAAATCGGCGGCACTGGAACTGGCGCCGCTGAACATCCGGGTGAACTCACTGCACCCCGGGTTCATCCGGACCCCGATGACCGCGCACCTGCCCGAGGACATGGTCACCATCCCGCTCGGCCGTCCCGCCGAATCACGCGAAGTCGCAACGTTTGTCGTGTTCCTGGCCAGCGACGAAGCCTCTTATGCCACCGGCAGTGAGTTCATCATGGACGGCGGGCTGGTCACCGATGTGAACCACAAAGATTTCAGCGCTGGATGATGCTCGCGGGCCTGGCCGCCTCCCTGGGTGGGGTCGTCGGCTCGAATCACGTCGTCACCGACCCCGACGTCCTGGCCGGTCGCAGCGTCGACCACACCGGGCGGTACCGCGGGCAGGCCAGTGTGCTGGTACGCCCGGGCTGCGGGGACGAGGTAGCCGAGGTGCTGCGGATCTGCCGCGACGCCGGCGCCTTCGTGACCGTGCAGGGCGGCCGCACCTCGTTGGTGGCCGGCACCGTTCCCGAGCACGACGATGTGCTGCTGTCCACCGAAAGACTTTCGGCGATAAGCGATGTCGACACGTTGGAGCGCCGCGTGGTGGCCGGGGCCGGCGCGACCCTGGCGGCCGTGCAACGGGCCGCCTCCGCGGCCGGCCTGGTGTTCGGGGTGGACCTGGCGGCGCGTGACACCGCGACCGTCGGCGGCATGGCTTCGACCAATGCCGGCGGCCTGCGCACCGTCCGCTATGGCAACATGGGCGAGCAGGTGATCGGCCTGGACGTAGCGCTGCCCGACGGTTCGGTGCTGCACCGGCACAGCCGGGTGCGACGCGACAACACCGGCTACGACCTGCCGTCGCTGTTCGTCGGCGCCGAAGGCACCCTCGGCGTGATCACCGCGCTGGACCTGCGCCTGCACCTCACCCCGTCACACCGCGTGACCGCGGTGTGCGGGTTCGACGACCTCGAGGAATTGGTCGCGGCGGGTCGGATCTTCGCCGAGGTGGACGGGATCGCCGCGCTGGAATTGGTCGACGGGCGCGGAGCCGCGTTGATCGAGGCCGAGCTGGGTTTCCGCCCGCCGGTGGACGGTGACTGGTTGCTGCTGGTGGAGCTGGCCGCCGACCACGACCAGACCGAGCGGCTGGCCGAGCTGCTCGACGGTGTCGGGGCGGAGCCGGCGGTCGGCGTGGATGTGGTTGCGCAGCAACGGTTGTGGCGTGTTCGGGAGGCGCTGGCCGAGGTGTTGGGTGTGTACGGGGCGCCGTTGAAGTTCGACGTGTCGCTGCCCCTGCCGGCGATCCCCTTGTTCGCCCGCGACGCGGTGGATTTGGTGCACCGGCACGTCGATGATGCGCTGCCGGTGCTGTTCGGGCACATCGGCGAGGGCAACCTGCATCTGAACGTGCTGCGCTTCCCGGTCGAACGCGAGCCGGCGTTGTACGCGGAGATGATGGACCTGATCGCCGGTAGCGGCGGCAACGTCAGCTCTGAGCACGGCGTCGGCAGTCGCAAGCGGCCCTACCTTGGCATGTCCCGCGAGGCGGCCGACATCGCGACGATGCGGGCGCTCAAGACGGCGTTGGACCCCACGGGCTACCTGAATGCCGCGGTGCTGTTCTCGCGCGAGCAGACGTAAAAGCCCCCAAAAGGCGTCCTTTTGGGGGGCTTTTGCGTCTGCTCGCGGCGGTTAGTCGCTGTTTTTGATGCCGACCGCGTGCCGTAGCTGCGCGAGGAACTCGTCGGCGTCGTCACTGCGAACCACGTAGTGCGAGATCGCAATTCGGATCACCGTCGCCGCCTTCACCGCGGCGTTGGGTCCCGGCAGCAAGCGTTGCAAACCGGCG
Source organism: Mycobacterium sp. NGS22 (assembly GCF_059813095.1). NCBI lineage: Bacteria > Bacillati > Actinomycetota > Actinomycetes > Mycobacteriales > Mycobacteriaceae > Mycobacterium > Mycobacterium sp. NGS22. The sequence goes on along the minus strand of NZ_JCALDY010000030.1, from coordinate 23,767 downwards.
CGCATCTCCGGGATCACCCCCGACATCTGCGCGATGACATGCTCGGGCTCGATGTCGACCATGCGCACCCCCGAGTAGGAATACTGATAGTCGACGATGAATCTCAGTGCGGCATCGAGCCTTTCGGCGCCCTTCAACCCGGCGGTGGCCTTGGCCAGGCCGATTTCGAAGACTTCGCGTTCGTATCGCGAGAACGCCGACATCAGTTCCTCTTTGGAGGCGAACCACCGATAAAGGGTAGGCCGCGACACCCCGGCCTGGGTGGCGACCTCGGAAAGGCTGAGCTTGGTCTTGCCGCTGCGTGCCAAGACCTCCGCGGTGGCGGCCAGGATGCGTTGGCGGGTGGAGCTGTCGGATTCGAAAGTGTCTACCGCAGCTTCACTCATGACTTCACCTTCGGTGGTCGGGGCCGCACCAAGACCGATTGCTGGATGGCGCCGACGGCGCCGTGTTCGTCGAACAGCGTCCCGATCGTCGTGCCGATACCGTCGGGCCCGTAACTGGTTTCGGCGCGTATGCCGATCCAATCCCCGTCGGGCACCCGGAAGACGTGCACCGCCAGGTCGGTGTTGAGGAAAGTCCACTTGCTGATGTCCAGCGTGCTGCCGATGCCGTTGGCGCAGTCGGCCACCGCGAACAACCGCTCCAGCGGTGTCATCGTTTCGCCCGCGACCAGATCGGTGATTGGTTTGATCCAGGATTCGCCGCCACCGGGGGACAGCGGTTCGGTCAACCACAGCCACTCCAAGCTGTGCACGTAGTTGCGGTCCCAGCCCAGGGCCTTCATGTTGCGTTCGCGCGCTTCGGAGCGCGGGCGGGGCAGCGGCGTCGACGCGTGCGCGACGGCTTGCGTGTCGAGTTGTTGCAGCCGCCAGCCGCTGGCACGGGCGACCGGCCGGGGCTGCCCGTCGGGACCCGGCGCAAGCATTTCGGCGGTCACCAGCTCGATCTGCTTGCCGCCGCGTTCGATTCGCGACCGCATCCACAAATCGCCATCAGCGGGCACCGGGCCGAGCAGGTCGATGACGACCCGGCTCAGGCGGGTGTCGTCGCGCACCTCGCAGCGCTCCAGCCCGCGCACCAGCAGCCCCGACACCGGACCACCGTGCTGGATGGCGGCCGACCACGTGCCTCGGGCCAGGTCGGTGGCCCGGAACTTCTCGCCGGGCCCGTCGGCCGGGTCGATCAGCTCGTAGTACGAGTCGGACATGCATCCACCTTTTCGTGTCAGGGCAGACCTTACGTTCAGGGCAGGCCGGGGACCTCGACCCGCACGGCGTCCAGCCGCGACAGCCGGGTGCCCACCAGACGCTTGGGATAAGCATCGGTGCTCGACAGCAGAAACAGCGTGCGCCGCTCCGGGCCGCCCAGCGCGCAGGCGATTGCCACCCGGTCGCCCATGTCGATGCGGTCGGTCACCTCCCCGCCGTCGGTGATCCGCTCGAACTGGTGCGCCAGCGTCATGGCCGCCCACACCCCGCCTTGGGCGTCGAGCGCGATGCCGTCCGGCGGCCCGTCCAGATTGTCGGCGAAGATCCGCCGGTCGTGCAGCGCGCCGTCGTCGTCGATGCTGAACGCGGTCAGTCGCCGGCCGACGGACTCGGCGACGATCATCGTCCTCCCGTCTGCGGTGATGACCATGCCGTTGGGGAAGTCGAGATCCTCGGCGACGACGGCGGCGCGGCCATCGGGGTCGAGGCGGATGATGTTTCCGCCTTCGAATGCCTGTGATCCGATGTAAGCGCGGCCGGCCCGGTCGACGACCATGTCGCCGAGGCTGGCCGTGGCGAGCTCGGACAGGTCGGCGATCGGGTCGGTGGTTTCCCCGTCATAGCCCAGCACGAGTCGAGCCTCGGTCGACACGATCAACAGGGTGCCGTCGGGCCGGAACCCCAGGCCGGCAGGGGAGTGCCCCGGCAACGGCAGCGTGGTCAGGGAGCCGCGGAGGTCCGAGGTGTGGACGGCTTCGCCGAGCATGTCGGAGAACCACAGCAGTCCCTCGAACCAGCGCGGGCCCTCGCCAAAGCAAAAGCCGTGGGCCAGCGGGGTCGGCACCATCGAGCCTTTACAAATCACTGCAGAAGTGTCATGCACCGCGGGTATCGCTGTCAACGCATCGCATCGGCGGTGCCGATTGCCTAGCTTTACAAACAATACGCAAAGTGTCACGCTGAGCCGTGAGCTGCCGGAGCAAGGAGTGAGCGCGTGACGACAGAATCTGAACAGGTCCAGTGGTCGGTGGAGAGCCTGCTGGAACTCTTCGAAGTGCAAGCCGCCGACGCACCCGACCGGTACACCGCCGAGACCGGCTTACCTGGACAGGACGGCCGGCAGGTGGTGGAAGGCACCCAGGTGGTGGCCCAGGCCATCGTGGCCGTGGCCCAGCGATTTGCGGGCAAGTCGGTGCGGTCGGTACACGCGGTGTTCGCGCGTGCGATCGCGGTAGGTCCCCCGATCGAACTCGCCCTCGACGTATTGAACGAGGGCAGGTCCACGGCGACCGCCGTCGTTTCCGTGGTGCAGAACGGCAAACGCTGCGTGACCCTGACGGTGTTGACCGACGTCCCGACCGAGGACGTCATCCGCCACCACCTGCCGCGACCCGAGGTGGCCGCGCCCGCGGACGCCAACGTCTCGGAAATGCCGATGACCGGACGGGAGTTGCGGCTCGTCGACGTGGTCGACGTCAACAGTCCCGACGAGGTGGGCCCGCCGGAGTTGTATGCCTGGCTGCACTACGACCCCATCCCTTCCCGGGACGACCTGGCCAAGGCGCTGCTCGCGTATTTCACCGGCCACCTTGGCATTTCGACGACCATGCGCGCCCACGAAGGCATCGGCACCGCCCAAGCGCACCTGACGGTGTCCACCGCGCCGATGTCGATCTTCGTCTCGTTCCACGAGCCGGTGCGCTGGGACGGCTGGCTGCTCTACACCCACGAGAGCACCCAAGTCGGCGCCGGAATGTCCTACGTGCGTGGCACCGTGCACACCGAAGCCGGTGAGCTGCTGTGTTCGTTCGCCCAGGAGGCGCTGATCCGGCCGCTGCGCACCAGCGACACCTCGATCGACGCCCGGGCGCGGTTCTGAATCCCATGCGTTTCACCGTCACCCACCCGATGCACAGCCATCCCTACAACCCTGAGCTGATCTCGGGGGCAGGTATCGCCACGGTGGCGGCGGCGGTCGAACAGGCGGGCCTGCACGGGTTCGGCTTCACCGACCACCCGGCCCCGTCGCAGCGATGGCTGGAAGCGGGCGGTCATGACGCGCTGGATCCCTTTGTGGCGCTGGGGTATGCGGCGGCACGGACCACGACACTGCGGCTGATTCCCAACATCGTGGTGCTGCCCTACCGGAATCCGTTCGTGGTGGCCAAGTCCGGGGCCACGTTGGACGTGCTGTCCGAAGGTCGCTTCACGCTGGCCGTGGGTGTGGGCTACCTGCGCAAGGAGTTCGCCGCGGTGGGGGTGGACTACGACGAGCGCACCGAGTTGTTCGAGGAGGCGCTGGAAGTCATCCGGTTGATCTGGACCTCCGACGACATCGCCTATGAGGGTAAGCATTTCACCGCCCGCGGCATCACCGCGCATCCGCGTCCGGTAAGCCCGCCGCCGATCTGGGTAGGCGGCAACACGACTACGGCCCGGCAACGGGTGGCGCAGTACGGCGACGGGTGGTGCCCGTTCCCCGCGCCGGCAGGCTTGGCGCGCACCGCAGGAACCGCGTCCATCGACTCGCTGGACAAACTCGCGGCCGGCATCGACGATCTGCGACGCCGGTGTGACTCCCTGGGACGTGACTGGTCAGCTCTCGACGTGACGTTCACCAACTTCGACGGCGGCAGCCCGGCGACCGACGACTTCAACGCCGACGCCTACCTTGATGGCTTGGAAAAGCTCGCGGCACTGGGGGTTACCTGGGTGTCGGTGCACCTGCCCGGTGACAGCCTGACGCACATCCTGGAAACCGTCGACCGGTTCCGCACCTCGGTGATCGACGCGATCTGACATGGACTTTTCGCGGGTGGAACTCTGCGCCGAGGACCAGGCTTACCAGGATCTGATGCGCGCATTCGTAGCCGAACACGTCACCGAGGAGGTGCGGGCGCGCAATCGCGAGTTCGGCGAGAACTTCGACGAGAAGGTGCATTTGGCGCTCGGCGAGGCGGGCTATCTGGCGGCGGACTGGAACGTCGAGTCCGACGGTGGGTTCAGCCCGGTGCGCCGTCGGATCTTCAATCTGGAGATCGCGCGGGCGCACACGCCCTGGTATCACTGGGGCACCACGTCGGTGGTCGCGCGGCTGGTGCAGCAGTTCGGCGCGCCGGAACTCGCCGAAAAGGTGCTGCCCGGTGTGCTTTCCGGGCACATCCGGCTGTGCCTGGGTTACACCGAGCCCGAAGGCGGCTCGGACGTCGCCACCTGTAAGACCCGCTCGGTACGTGACGGGGACGGCTGGATCATCAACGGCTCCAAGATGTTCACGTCGAATGCGCAGAACGCCAAGTACGTCTTCCTGCTCACCAACAGCGATCCGCAACGGCCGAAACACAGGAACCTGACCATGTTTCTGGTGCCGCTGGATTCACCGGGTATCGAGATTCAGGGCATTCGCACCCTGGACGGTGATCGCACCAACATCGTCTACTACACCGACGTGCGGGTCGACGACCTCTACCGCATCGGTGAGGTCAACGGCGGCTGGACGGTGATGCGGGCGGCGCTGGACTCCGAGCACGGGCTGGATGAGCGGGACGATCCGGGCTTGCATGATGTTGCCGCGATGGTGATGCAGGGCATGCTGATGGCCGAAGCGCTGGACGGGGTTGCCGGTCTGGCGGACGGCGACGACGACTACTCGATGTACCGGCTCGGGCGCAGTTGCGCGCGGATGGAGGCGGCGCTGTCCACGCCGGGCATGTACGGGCGCGTCGCCATCGCTCAGACGATGCGGGACATCTCCGGGGACTTGATGGACATCCTGGGTCCGGCCTCGGTGCTGCCGGCTGAGACGACAGGCTCGCCCGATGATGGTGCGACGGAACATGTCTCCCGCCTGGCGGTGCCGTTGGGTATCTACGGCGGCTCGCTGGAGGTGTTCCGCAATATGATCGCTCAGCACGAATTGCGGCTGGGGCGACCGGCTTACGGAAGCTGAAGCGAGTTTCCGGTAGCGGACCCGGCTGTCGATCCATTTCCCGTTAAGCTGCCGGTGTGGCGGAGCTGGTACAGCGATATCTCGATCAGATCGTTGCTGAACACGCAGGCGTCACCGAAGGAGCGGTAGCCGATTACATTCCCGAACTTGCCCGTGTCGATACTTCGAAATGCGGACTGACACTCGAGTTGATCGACGGTTATCTCTATAAATCCGGGGATTCGGCCACCGCATTCACAATTCAATCGATCTCGAAACCGTTCACCTATGCTCTTGCGCTTGAATTGATCGGCCATCATGCGGTAGATGCGAAAATCGGTCTAGAGCCATCGGGTGAGCCGTACAACATGATCAGCGTCGACGACCGTACCAAGACGCCGAAAAACCCGATGATCAATGCCGGCGCCATTGCCGCAGTGTCGCTGTTACCTGCCGGGACTCCGCAACAGCGATTTACGCAGATCTTGGATTTCTACTCAGCATGCGCCGGTCACCGCCTCGGTGTCGACGAAAACGTCTACCGCTCCGAAAAGACGAGCGGCAGTCGAAACCGTGCGATCGCCTATATGTTGCAAAGTTTCGGCGTCCTCGATGACGATCCCGATGAGGTCCTCGACGTCTACCTTCGACAATGCTCGATCAAGGTCAGCAGCACTGATCTAGCCCACATGGCCTCTACGCTCGCCCATGGCGGGGTGAATCCGCGGAGTCGGACACGGATAATGTCCGCGGCAGTCGTCCAGCGCACGCTCAGTGTGATGATGACGTGCGGAATGTATGACTCCGCAGGCGACTGGGTAAGTGCCGTGGGGATGCCGGCAAAAAGCGGGGTGGCCGGCGGCATCCTCGCGGTACTGCCGAGCCAACTAGGCATCGGCGTTTATTCTCCGCTGCTCGACGGGCATGGCAACAGTGTGCGCGGCAGCCGTATCTGTCGCAGTCTGTCGGCGCAGCTCGGTCTGCACTTTTTGTCGGTGACCCGAGAAAGCCGATCGATCATTCGGGACACCCACGACGTCGTCGCAGGAATTCGCGTTTTCGAGTTGCACGGGGATCTCCTGTTCGTCGGGGCCGAACAGGTCATGCGCACCGTGGAAAATGAGTGCGACCTATTCGATGTCGCGATTCTGGAGTTGTCGCGGGTCGGTGACATCAGTGAGATCGCCCGCACCATGCTGGCCAGGATGCGTGAGTCATTGACGAAAGCAGGCAAGTCGATCGTCCTGGTCGACCCCGATCGCCGGGTGATGTTGACCGGCCGCAGTAGCGAGGGCGCCGTCGTTTATCCCACGATCGACGAGGCGGTCCGCGAAGCGGAGAAGGAGCGCGGCAACTAGTTCAGCGCAACGCAGGTTGCCGCTGGGACGGCTTATGGCTCGGGCAGTTCGGCAATCACGTCGGCGTGAGCGGCATCGAAGCTGAAATAGCCTCTGATGGGCAGTGTTTCGGGCAGCGGGTCCTCGTAGGTCCACGCGACGTCTGCCTCGGCGGCGGCCCAATACGTCGCGTAGCCCTTGTAGTTGCAGTAGCTCGTGGTGTCGGTCTTGTGTAGCAGATCGGTGCGCACATGCTCGGGTTTGACGTAAAGCCTTGGCGGCAAGGCAGTCTCGAAGACGATGACGGTGTCGTCGGTGTCGACCAGCGTGGTGCCGTCGACGCTGACGCTGAGACGTCGTCTGGTCGGTCGGCAGTCGACGCGGTGATACGGGTTCGGCGGGTAATGGACCAGTTTGCGGCCCTCCTCGAACCACGCATCGACGGCGTCCCACGGCACGGACAGGTAGCCGGGTGCCTCTGGTTCAGCTTCGTTCGGCAGCTCGGATGCCTCGTCGGTGGGAAATGCGTAGCTGAGCGTCCGGTCCGGCCGGTGGATCAAGAGTGCCTTCTCGGTGTCGATGACGAGCCGCCCGTCCTTGTATGCCTGGATGCGGCGCGGATGCGGCTCGATGTAGACGACTTTCCCCGTCAGGTCGCGCGGTATCGGGGGAACGAAGCGCCCGGCAGGATGACTGCTCAACGGACCGCGGCCGGTTACCAGGCTCATGGTGTTCCTCCGATGTCGGGCTCTACTTGTCGGCATCTTGACATGAGGCAACATGGATCCAGCCGCGCTGGTTGGGCATCGGCTCGATTTAAGGCGTCCTCGACGGTCGCTTGGTACTTGGGAGGCCGTAGCTTACCGAGGTAGAGCGAGACGATCGGTGTCGGTGCTGCGTCGAGGACTGCTGCGAGCTGGGAGTTGAACTCGGTCCCTGGGACAGCATCCTCTTCGAGAACCACAAGCCAGCGGGCGTCAGTGCCGTCGAGCAGTGTGCGTCAGACGATCTTGTGATTGCAGTGCGCTCCGAGGTGGCCGCCGCCGGCGCGGATCTGTTCCCCCCGCTCGGCACGGCGTGCGTGGCGTTAAACCTCAAGCGGCGCAACCGATCCAAACAGCGGGCCGGCCAGATCAACCGGGCCCGCAAACATAACCGGGAGACCGGGCCCGTCAACGATGAACGACGCTGGCTCGCCGAGGCCCGCAAGAAGGGGATCGCCGATCGCAAGTGGCGAAACCACCAGCGCGACATGCTGTTCATCTTCAAAGGCGCTCCGAGTACCAGCCCGTTCTGTACTTGGATCAACGACCCGCGCGAACCTGAAGAACTTCCCCGAGACTGGAGACCCGACCAGCCTCCCTTCGAACCCCTGCCCGACGACCCACCGTTCTAGCCCGGCTGGTTAGTGTTCCACCCATGGCGGGACCGGTGGAAGGCATCAAGGTCGTCGAACTCGGGGTGTGGGTCGCGGGGCCGGCGACCGGAGGCATCCTGGCGGACTGGGGTGCCGACGTCGTCAAGATCGAACCGCCGACCGGTGATCCCGGGCGGTTGTTCGGCCGGATGTTGGGTTGCGACCTCGGCGTGAACCCGCCCTTCGAGATGGACAACCGGTCCAAGCGCAGCGTCGTGCTGGACCTCACCACCGAAGCCGGACGCGGGACCGCGCTCGAATTGCTCGATGACGCAGACGTTTTCGTCACGAATGTGCGGCCCGGGGCGCTGCAACGGTTGGGGCTGGACTACGAGCAAGTCGCCGCACGCAATCCGAGATTGGTCTACGGCCTGATCACCGGCTACGGCGAATCCGGCCCCGACGCCGACCGCGCCGCCTACGACGTCGCCGCGTTCTGGTCGCGCGGCGGCATCGCCCACCTGCTCACCCGGCCCGGCGACACGCCGCCGTTCCAGCGCGGCGGGATGGGTGATCACTCGGCCGGCATGACGCTGGCGGCCGCCGTGTGCGCGGCGCTGTTGGCCCGCGAACGTACCGGGGAGGGCCAACTGGTGAGCACGTCGCTGTACCGGCAGGGCGCCTACACGGTCAGCTTCGACCTGAACACCTACCTGCTCACCGGCCAGCCGATCGCGATCGGGCAACGCGCCACGATGGGCAACCCGTGCATGAACAACTACGCCGCGGGCGACGGACGCCGATTCTGGATCGTCGGCCTGGAGGTCGACCGGCACTGGCCGGCACTGTGCCGGGTGGTCGACCGACCCGAGTGGCTGACGCAATATCCCGACGCCCGGGCCCGCGCCGTCAACGCGGTGCCGCTGATCGCCGCGCTGGACGAGATCTTCGCGACCCGCTCGCTCGACGAATGGGCGGAGCTGTTCGCCGCCGAACCGGACTTCTTCTGGTCGCCGATCAACACCCTCGAGGACATCGTGGCCGACGAACAGTTCCACGCGTCCGGCGGCCTCGTGGACGTGCCGAACCCCGACGGCGACGTACCGATGGTGGCCACGCCCGCGGATTTCCACGGAACGCCCTGGTCACCTCGTTCAACAGCCCCTGAACTGGGCCAGCACACCGAGGAAGTACTCGCCGAATTGGCAGCCCGTCGCCAGTTATAGGCAACGACGGAGCTTTACAAAACTACGCAAAAGTGTCACGCTGTCCCACAGCCCATGACAAGCGCGACAGGCACGGATTGATGGTCACTTCGACGTTCCATATGACGGGCGCGGCGCGACGGAGCCGCGAAGACGGTCAAGCGTTGCAGCATCGGCTCGACGTCCTCGCCACCGACACCGGCGACGTTGTCCTGACGGCCGGCGGTTGGCTGTTCGACCGGGTGATGGCGGGTTGGGCGGTCAACGTCCTGCTGCCGCGCGGTTGCGCCGCCCGGCCGCTGCGGATCCTGGGTGCCCAGGTGCTGGAACTCGACGAGCTGGACATGTCGGCCCCGATGAGTGACGCCCTGGCGGTCAGCGTCGAAGCCCTCACCGCCCACGACTGCGTCCGCGAATGGGTACGCAGGGCCGTCGACGATCGGTTGACCGAAGTCGCGCTGTGGGGCCGGCAGTGGCCGCTGGGGATGGCGCGCGGGATGACCAGGACCGACTACACCCTCAGCGCCGCCGCCCGAGCCTTCAAGGGGCAGGCGCTGCGCGCAGCCGAAATCCCCTATCGGTCAATCGATCCCACCGAAACGCTGTTCACCGACTCGGCTCGGCTCGGGTGACCGGGACACGATGAAGAAGTACTACCGCCACACGCTGCTGTACCTGCACGAAACCATCGACCTTGGCTCCGGGCGCAGCGACCGCTTCACCGAAGTCTTCACCGCCACCTACCAACCGATGATGGAAGACCTCGGCGCCCGGCTCTTCGCGATCTGGGAGTCCACCCCCTACAACGGCCACTGGCCCCAGGTCACCGTCATCTGGGAGATCGACGCCTTCGCCGACTACGCCCGAATCGGTGCCGCGCAGGCTGCCGGCGGCAGCCACGAGACCGCGGCCGCCCAGTGGCAGGAATTCCTGGCCGGTATCGGCGCCTCCGGGGAGGGCCGGATCATGTACCCGGGCCCCAGCAACAGAACGCTGGCTCAACTGCGGGAAGCCAATTTCGCTGCCCCGCTGGTGATTCAGGAGATCATGCAGACCAAGCCCGGCCGGCAGGACGACTACATCCGCGAACTGGAGCGGCTCTACGTGCCGTGGTCGGAAAGCACCGGAAAATACTGGCTTGGCTCGTTCACCACCACCTTCCGATTCAACGAGGTGATCCACTACTGGGCGCTCGAAGGTGGCTGGGAGTGCTTCGCGAATCACTACCCGTCCTGGAAGGACAGCCCGCCGGCCGAGATCGTCACCTGGATGAGCGTTGCGCCGGCACTGCGCGACGGCTGGGAGGACTCCATCCTGCAGGCGTTACCGCCGTCGCCGTTGCAATGAGCGAATTCTCCTACGATCCATTCGATCCGGAGGTGATGGCGAACCCGCCGGCGTACTACCGCATCCTGCGCGACGAACATCCGGTGTATTACCTGCCGCAGTGGGATACGTTCGCGCTTTCCCGATTCGAGGACATCTGGCGGGTGCTGGAGGTCAACGACGGAACCTTTGTGGCATCCGAAGGCACGTTGCCGCCGGCGTCGGTGCTGGCCAAGCACAACGACGGCCCGGTCGCCGATCCGCCGTTGCACCCCTTGCCTTTTCACGCGGTGTTCGACGCGGACCTGTACGGCGAGATCCGCCGCGCGCACTCCCAACCGTTCCGGCCACGCTCGGTCACCGCATTGGAAGCCAGAATCCGCGAGCTGGCCAACGAACGCCTGGACCTGCTGTTGCCGCGCGGCGAATTCGACCTGACCCAGGAGTACGGCGGCATCGTCGCGGCATCCATGGTGTGCGAACTGCTCGGCATATCAGTCGATCTCGCGCCGCAGGTGCTGGCCGCCGTCAACGCCGGTAGTCTTGCCCAGCCCGGTGAAGGCGTCGACACCGCCGAGTCCCGGCCCAACTATCTGCAATTCCTGATTCCGGTGGTGGAACGGCACCGGGCCGGTCAGGGCGATGCGCTTCCGATAGTCGACGGGCTGCTCGGTTACCACCTGCCGGACGGCAGCGCGCTCAGCGACACCGAGGTCGCCACCCAGATGCTGTGCGTCTTCATCGGCGGCACCGAGACCGTACCCAAGATCGTGGCGACGGGACTGTGGGAGCTCAGCCAACGCCCCGACCAGATGACGGCGGTACGAGCCGATCTCGACCGAAACGTGCAAATCGCCCGCGAGGAGATACTGCGGTATTGCGCGCCGGCGCAATGGTTTGCCCGGACCGCCCGCAAACCCTTCACCATTCACGGCCAGACGATCCAACCGGGACAGCGCGTCATCACGCTGCTCGCCTCGGCCAACCGGGACGAGCGCGAATACCCCGATCCCGACGAGTTCATCTGGGACAGGCCGATAAAGCGTTCCCTGGTCTTCGGCCGCGGCCAGCATTTCTGCCTCGGCTTCCACCTCGCCCGACTGGAAGTCGCTGTGCTGCTTCAGGAATGGCTGAAAAGAGTACCGGACTTCGCGATCCGCGGCGACCGGGCAACCCGGCTGCCGTCGAGCTTCCAGTGGGGCTGGAACAACATCCCGGTGGAGGTCTGACGTGTGGTCCTACCGGATCATCGCCCCCTTTCTGTTCGAACGGACCGACATCGCGGAAAAGACGTCCGAGGGCCTCACGGATGGGCAAGTGCTGCTCGGCTTTTCGGCCGCGGGAGTCTGCGGCAGCGACCTGCCTGCGTTCCGCGGGTCCCGGGGCCGCCTGCCCGGTGACGACGGGCGCAGCGGGCCGGAAAAGGACGGCTTTCCGATCCACGAGGTCGCCGGTGAGGTGATCGCCAGCCGGCACCCCGAGCACCGTCCGGGTGACCTGGTGGTGGGTTGGGCCTCCGGCTTCGACGGCATGATGGAGCGTGTGGTCAGCATTGGCGACGGACTGGCACGCTACGACCCGGTGCTCACCCCCGCACAGGCGGTCGGGCTGCAACCGCTGGCCTGCGTCCTGTACGCCTGCGAGCAGCTGCCGGATCTGGCCGGACGGCACGTGGCGATCATCGGACAGGGATCGATCGGCCTGCTGTTCTCCTACGTCGCCAAGGCATTCGGGGCCCGGCGCGTCACCGGCGTCGATCCCGTCGACCGCGAAAGCCTCAGCGGCACATTCGGAGTCGACGAGGCAGTCCGCGCCACCAGCGACAGGTGGGTCAGCCAACTGGTTCCCGCCGACCGGGCCGACGTGGTCATCGAGGCGGTCGGCCATCAGGTCGCCACCTTGGGCCACGCCATCGACGCTGCCGCTCCCGGCGGTACCGTGTTCTACTTCGGTGTCGCCGATGACGACGCCTATCCGATCAACATGCGCGCCATGCTGCGCAACAACCTGACGCTGAAATCCGGTGTGACACTGGACCGGCGGCGGATGCTGAAACAAGCCGCCGAGTTCGCGGCCGAGCACCCCGAACTGCTCGAGGCGTATCTGACGCACACCTTCGCCGTCGACGACGTCCAGGCCGCGTTCGACCTCGCCTGCCGACCGGTCCCCGAGCGGGTCAAGATCGCGATCTGCCGATGAGCATCTTCCAAAGCGACCTGCGGCAGATCATCTGGGGTGGCTGGGTCACCGGCCCGACGCTGATCGGCCCCGAAGAGTTCGCCAAGGCCGGCTACGACTACGTCGGATTCGACACCCAGCACGGCTATCTGGACGACGCCGACGTCGCCGGGATGCTGAGGCGGCTGGAACACGTGCCGATCACCACCGCCGTCCGGCTCCCGAATGCCGACCCGGCGCCGATCGGCCGGGTCCTCGACGCCGGCGCGGACGCCGTCATCATCGCGATGATCGAGTCGGCGGACCAGGCCGCCGCGGCGGTCGCGGCCACCCGCTTCCCGCCCGCCGGGGTGCGCAGCTTCGGCCCGTTGCGGGCCAGCCTCGGACACGACCCGGCAGCGCTGGAATCGAGGGTGAGCGTCTTCGCCATGATCGAGACCGCGGCCGCGGTCTCCGGCATCGAGGAGATCTGCGCCGTAGCCGGCCTGGCCGGAATCTATGTCGGCCCAGCCGATCTGGCGCTGTCGATGGGTGTCGGCGTGGTGGGCGCGTTGGCCAATCAGCAGGTCCTGGCAGCGATCTCCCGTATTCACCGGACGGCCACCGACGCGGGCCTCATCACCGGAATCCACGGCAGCGACGGGAAGACCGGAAACACATTGGCCAAGATGGGGTTCCAGATGATCACCCTGGCGGCCGAATCGCAGGCGCTGCGCCGCGGGGCCACCGAACACCTGCGTGAGGCGACCGCGCAATGAGCGACGAGATCCGCGACCTGTTGGCCCGCTACGCGCTGGCCCTCGACACCCACGACGTCGCCGAGGGATTGGCGGTGTTCACCGAGGACGCCGAATTCGTCGCCTACGGGAAGACATACTCCGGCCACACCGGTATCGGCGCGATGTTCGACCAGGCGCCACGCGGCTTACACCTGTTGGGCGCCATCAGCGTCGACGTCGCCAACGACACTGCGACCGCGCGATCGCAGGTGTTGTTCGTCAACGACACGGAGCTGCGACCCGGGCACTACGAAGACGAGCTGGTGCGCAGCGAGGGCACATGGCTGATCCGCCGCCGTCAGTTCCACAGGGCCGCAACATGACCCGCGTGGCATTGGTCACCGGTGCCGCCGGCGGGCAGGGCCGGGTGATCGTCACCAAGCTGCGCGCCAACGGCTACTCGGTGGCCGCCGCTGACTTGAGCCCGCTGCCAAACGAATTGGACGGCGACGACGAGGTGCTGGACGTCCGGCTGGACATCACCGACCCGGCCCAGTGGGATGCCGCCGTCGCTGCCACGGTCGAGCGATTCGGGTCGCTGACCACCCTGGTCAACAATGCCGGGATGCTGCATCGCGCCGCGCTGGCCGAGGAGACCGTCGACGATTTCGAAAACTCCTGGAGGGTCAACTGTCTAGGTGCGTTCCTGGGCATGCGGGCGGCCTTGCCGCAACTGCGGAAAGCTCAGAACGCCGCGATCGTCAACATCTGCAGCACCGGCGCGATCCGGCCGTTCCCGCAGCACTGTGCCTACGGCTCGGCGAAATGGGCGCTGCGCGGCCTGACTCAGACCGCCGCCGCCGAACTCGCCCCGGACGGCATCCGCGTCAACGCCGTCTTCCCAGGTCCGATTGCCACACCGATGCTTGACGAGAACATCCAGCAGCGGTTGGCCGCGGTGGCGATGTTCGGTCGGCTCGGCCAACCGACCGAGATCGCCGACGCGGTCGCCTTTCTGGTGTCCGAGGCGGCGTCCTTCATCACCGGCTCGGAACTGGTCGTCGACGGTGGGCAATGCCTGCAGATCCGATGATCCAGGCCGTCGACCGGTTGCATCCGGCGCTGCGTGCCGTAGCCGTCACCCGGACGATCTTCACCGCCGAAGCGATCCCGCTGATCCGTGAATCGATGAACCAGCGTCGCGCCGACAGCGTCGGGGACGCCGCGGGCTTGGACATCGAGGACACGCACGCCGACACGGTGCCGGTGCGGATCTACCGGGGCTGCGCGCCGCCGGCACCGGCGGTTATCTACTGTCACGCAGGCGGTTTCGCGATGGGCAACCTCGACACCGACCACCGGCAGTGCATCGAACTCGCCCGTCGCGCCCGGTGTTCGGTGGTTTCGGTGGACTACCGACTGGCGCCGGAGCACCCTTTCCCGGCCGCGCTGGAAGACGCTGTCACCGTGCTCAATTGGGTGGTCGCCAACGCAGCGGAACTCGATGTGGATCCGGCCCGGCTGGCCGTCGCCGGCAGCAGCGCCGGCGCCGCGCTGGCCGCTTGCCTGGCACACGGTTCCGCCGACAAAGCGTTGCCGCCGTTGCTCTTTCAGCTGCTGCACCAACCGGTGCTGGACGACCGCCGTACCCAATCCATGACCGAATTCCGTGCCACCCCGGCCTTCGACGGTGAGGGCGCGCAGCTGATGTGGCATCACTACCTGGGCGGGCAGGCCCCGTCGCACGCCTCCGTTCCCGCCCGGCGAGGCGAATTGACCGGCCTGCCAGCCACATTGATCACCTGCGCGGAAATCGACCCGTTCCGCGACGAAGCGGTCGAATATGCGTTGCGCTTGCTGCGCGCCGGGGTCGGCACCGGACTGCACGTATTCCCCGGTGCCTGCCACGGATTCGATTCGCTGCTACCCGAATGGTCGGCCAGCCAACGGCTGTTCGCGCTGCAGGGCGAGGCGCTGGCGAAAGCGTTTTACGGCGATCAGTAGTTGTCGCTGGGCGGTCGCGGACCCGGCAGATCCAGCAACAACCGCGCGCCACCGAGCGGGCTCGCCTGCAAAGACGCGGTGCCGCCGTGCAATTCGGCCTGCTGTGCCACCAGCGCCAGGCCGAGACCCGACCCGGAATGCGACGCGGTGGATCCGCGGGAGAACCGGTCGAAGACCGACTCGCGCTCATGTTCGGGCACGCCGGTTCCGTCGTCGTCGACGGCGATCTGCACCCCCGCGCGCGAACTCACCGCCGAGAGCTGCACTTGGTCGGCGTGACCGTGCTTGACCGCGTTGGCGATCGCGTTGTCCACCGCGAGCCGCAGCCCGGTCGGCAGGCCGAGCATCAACAACGTCGGCGATGGCAGCAACGACACCGTCAGCTCGGGATAGATGCGCTCGGCGTCGTGTGCCGCGCGATCCAGCAGTTCGGTGATGTCCACCGGCACGAAATCGTCGGTGGTGATGGTCTGGCCTTGGGCCAGCCGTTCCAGCGCGGACAGGGTGGCTTCGATACGACTTTGGGTGCGCATCACGTCGGCCATCACCTCTTCGCGCTGCTTGGCGGGCAGCTCCAGGGTGGCCAGCACCTCCAGGTTGGTCCGCATCGCCGTCAACGGCGTGCGCAACTCGTGGGAGGCGACGGAAGCGAAGTCGCGGGCCGAGTCCAGCGCGTCCTTGGTGCGCTGCTGCTCGTCGCCGATCCGGGCCAGCATGCCTTCGACGGCCTCGGCGATCTCCACCGCTTCCCAGACCCCGCGGACCTGCACCTCGTCCGGGTTGGACTGCGCGTTGATGGCGCGGGCCTGCTGGGCCAGCAACCGGAACGGGTTGATCATGATCAGCCACATGACGCTGCCGACCAGGAAAGTGCCGACGATGACGCTGCCGCAGATCAGCAGGACCCGCAGGTGCAGCTGGTCGATGCGGTCTTCGGCTTCGGACAGCGGCGCACCGAGCGCGACGGTGGCGTCTCCCGCGGTGAACGTGCGCACCCGATAGGGGACCCCGTTGATCGCGGTGGAGGCGTAGCCCACCGGCAACGCGGGCAGCACGACGCCGCTCGGCACGGACATGGTGTTGGCGCCCACCCGCACGGTGCGAACCAGGCTGTCGTCCGGCGCAACCTGATCGGTGGGCGAACGCTGCGGGCTGGTCAGCAGGGTGGCGACGTCACCCAGGCTGCTCACCGAGTCGAGCCGCCGGTCCAGTTGGCTGTACTGGTCGTTGGTGACGCCGACCCACACCCAGGTGCCCAGGATGATGACCAGCGCGATCACCGACAGCGCGGCCACGATCACGATCGTGCGCAACGAGACCAGCGGCAACGGCAGCCGCAGCAGGCGGTACACCCGGTCGTTGATCGTCATATGTCGGTCCTCGATCAGAAAGTGATCAGCTGACGGACGGCGGTGCCGTCGGCCAGATGGTCCATCGCCTCGTTGATGTCGTCCAACCGAACGGTCGCCGAGACCAGCTTTTCCACCGGCAGCCGGCCTGACTGCCACAACGCAACGAAGCGGGGAATGTCGCGGCTGGGCACCGCCGAACCCAGGTAGCTCCCGATCAGCGAGCGGCCTTCGGCGACAAAGCCCAACGGAGACAGACTGATTCGCGCATCGGGCCGGGGCAGCCCGACCGTGACGGTCCGCCCCCCGGGCGCGGTCAGCGCGATCGCCGTCTCCAGCGCGACGGGATGACCGACGGCCTCGATCACCACGTCGGCCTTGATACCCGCGGCCTGCTCCGGGGTGTAGGTCTCGTGAGCGCCCAAAGCGGTTGCCGCAGAAAGCTTTTGCGGTAGCTGATCGATGCCGATCACCCGGACCCCGGGATAGGTCAACGCGGTGAGCACCGCGGCCATGCCGACGCCTCCGAGGCCGACGACGGCGACCGATTGGCCCGGCCGCGGGTCGCCCACGTTGAGCACCGCGCCGCCGCCGGTGAGTACCGCGCAGCCCAGCAGGGCGGCGACCCCCGGCGGCACGTCGGGCGGTACCGCGACCGCGCTGGCCGCGTTGACCACCGCGTGGGAAGCGAAACCCGAAACGCCCAGGTGGTGATACACCGGATGGCCGGCGCGGTTCAGGCGGATCCCGC
Organism: Mycobacterium sp. NGS22; assembly: GCF_059813095.1. Lineage (NCBI taxonomy): Bacteria > Bacillati > Actinomycetota > Actinomycetes > Mycobacteriales > Mycobacteriaceae > Mycobacterium > Mycobacterium sp. NGS22. Next base: position 6,402 of record NZ_JCALDY010000030.1, on the reverse strand, counting down.
CGCCGAGCAGAGTGCCGGCGTTGTTGGCCGCGCTGCCCGGCTCACACGGCGTCAACCCCTGCGTCGCGCACGCCGGACACTGCCCGCAGCGCGGCAGGAACACCAGCACCACCCGTTGCCCGACCCGCAATTCCGTCACCCCGTCGCCGAGCGCTTCGACGATGCCCGCGGCTTCGTGACCCAGCAACATCGGCGTCGGCCGGACCCGGTTGCCGTCCACGACCGACAGGTCGGAGTGGCACACCCCGGCGGCTTCCACGCGGACCAGCACCTCGCCCGCGCCCGGTCCGGCCAGCTCCAGGTCGGTGACGCTGATCGGCCGGGATTGGGCGTACGGCCGTGGCGCACCGATCCGCTCCAGCACCGCGCCCCGGATCGCCAGCATGCTGGAATACAACCATGAGTTCAGTGCCTGCTGCGCCGGACGGCCTGACCAGCAGCGACTTCCCGGTGCTGTGGCCGGTGCTCACGCGCTGGGCCGACAACGACATGTTCGGTCACCTCAACAACGCCGTCTACTACCAGCTCTTCGACACCGCGATCAACGGCTGGATCGCCACCGAGACCGGCGTCGACCCGCTCACCATCCCCGAGCTGGGCATCGTCGCGGAGTCGGGCTGCCGGTACCTCTCCTCGCTGGGCTTCCCGGACCGCCTGACCGTGGGCCTGGCGGTCAGCCGGCTCGGCCGCAGCAGCGTCACCTACCGCCTGGGCATTTTCAAGACCTCGGAAAACGCGCAACCAATCGCCGCGCTCGGGCACTGGGTGCACGTCTACGTCGACCGGGACACCCGCCGACCGGTCCCGATTCCCGACGCCATCCGGTCGCTGCTGGCAACCGCCTGCACCGACTAGCCGCCCCAGTATGCTTCGCCAATGCCAGTTTTGAGTAAGACGGTCGAGGTCAGCGCCGATGCCGCGGCAATCATGGGCATCGTCTCCGACATCGAGCGGTACCCGGAATGGAACGAAGGGGTCAAGGGCGCCTGGGTACTGGCCCGCTACGACGACGGCCGCGCCAGCCAGGTGCGCCTGGACACCTCCGTGCAAGGCCTCGACGGCGTCTACATCCACGCCGTGTACTACCCCGGCGAGAACCAGATCCAGACCGTGATGCAGCAGGGCGACCTGTTCACCAAGCAGGAACAGTTGTTCAGCGTGGTACCGGTAGGCGCCAACAGCCTGCTGACCGTGGACATCGACGTCGAGCCCAGCATGCCGGTGCCGCCGCCGATGGTGAAGATGCTGCTGAACAACGTGCTGGAGCAGCTGGCGGCCAACGTCAAGCAGCGCGCCGAGCAGTTGGGCGCGGGCTAGCCGCCGGATGGCCGGACTCAGCATCCGTCAGGCTTCTGGCGTGAATCCTGGGCTTTGCGCGTGAAGCCTGGGCTTTGCGCGTGAAACCTGGGCTTTGCGAGTGAAACCTGGGCGGGATCCCGACGATTTTCCCGCCCAGGTTTCACACCGGACGCCGTCACTTCACACTCAAAGCCAAGGCTTCACAACCGAAGTCACGCAGCAACCGAAACGGCATATCCTGCCGGCGCGGACCCTCGTGCACTCAGCGGCCGCAACGCCTCAAGAGTTGAAGATCCCGCTTCGGTCCAGCGCTTCGGTCAGCCGTTCGGCCGCGTCGGTGAACTGCCAGACCGTGTGTTTGATCGCGGCCTTGGCGTCGCGGCGGCGCAACGCCGCGATCAGCTGACGGTGATTGCCGACCGCTGCCTCACCCCATCGCGGATCGGCGGCATACATCTGCGCAGGCATGTAGCGCGCCGCGTTGAGCAGGAACCAGGCCAGCTTGATCCGTCCGCTGGCGTGGTTGAACACGCGATGGAAGGAGAACTCATAGGTCGCGATGGCCTCGGCGTCGCCGGCCACGACGGCCTTGGACAACAGCTCGTTGAGGCGCTCCAGCTCGACGATCTCGATCTCGGTGATGCGGTCCGTCGCGGTGACCGCCAGCTCGCGGGCGATGGTGGCCTGCAGCCAAAAGATGTCCTTGATGTCCTCGCGGGTCAACGGCAGCACCACGTGGCCGCGGTGCGGCTCGAGCTGCACCATGCCTTCGCCGCGCAGCTTCAACAGCGCCTCGCGCACCGGGGTGATGCTCACCCCGAGTTCGGCGGCGGTGTCGTCGAGCCGGATGAACGTCCCCGGGCGGAGCTTGCCGGACATGATCGCGGCGCGCAGGTGACCGGCGACCTCGTCGGACAACTGTGAGCGCCGCAGCGGACGAGCGCGCCGGGGTTTGGACGACGCTGCCGACAAAGGTGCGTTCACGTGCCCTGCCAGGTCTTTCAGCCGCTTATCGGGTCTCTACCGTGTCGTTTCGAGGCCTTGTTAACGGCTGCCGTGCCCGTTAATGTGACCCAGACAACACATGTTTTATCAAATATCAGTCTGACGCAAGCGGTGCGCAAGTGAAGGGACGGAACTGGTTGACCGCGCAACTCGCCGGCCACGTGACACAGGCCGAAGCCCACGAGCAGCCTTACCTCGCTCGGCGGCAGAACTGGGTCAACCAGCTCGAGCGGCACGCCATGATGCAGCCGCAGGCGCCCGCGCTGCGGTTCCTGGGCGACACCCTGACGTGGGCCGGACTGCGGGACCGCGTCGCCGCGCTCGCCGGAGCGCTCAACCGGCGCGGAGTCGGCTTCGGGGACCGGGTGATGGTCCTGATGCTCAACCGCACCGAGTTCGTCGAGTCGGTACTGGCGGCCAACATGCTCGGCGCGATCGCGGTACCGCTGAACTTCCGGCTGACCCCCGCCGAGATCGCCTTCCTGGTCGAGGACAGCGGCGCGCGGGTGATCATCACCGAAGCGGTCCTGGCCAAAGTGGCCACCGGCGTGCGTGACATCGCGGCGCTGCTGGAGACGGTGGTGGTCGCGGGTTCGGCGGCGGACACGACGCCGGACAACGATGTCCTCTTCTATGAAGACCTTATGAATGAGGTCGGCGACAGGCCGGCACCGGTCGACATCCCGAACGAATCGCCGGCCCTGATCATGTACACCTCGGGGACTACCGGGCGGCCCAAGGGTGCGGTGCTCACCCACACCAACCTGACCGGGCAGACCATGACGATGCTCTACACCAACGGGGTGGATCTCAACAACGACGTCGGCTTCGTCGGCGTCCCGCTGTTCCACATCGCCGGGGTCGGCAACCTGCTCAGCGGGTTGCTGCTCGGCGTCCCGACGGTGATCTATCCGCTCGGCGCTTTCGATCCCGGACAACTGCTCGACGTGCTGGAGGCCGAGAAGGTGACCGGACTGTTCCTGGTCCCCGCACAGTGGCAGGCGGTGTGCGCCGAGCAGCAGGCCAGGCCGCGCGACCTCCGGTTGCGCACGATGTCGTGGGGTGCCGCGCCGGCACCAGATGTGTTGCTGCGGCAGATGTCTGAGATGTTCCCGGGCACCCAGATACTCGCCGCTTTCGGGCAGACCGAGATGTCGCCGGTGACGTGCATGTTGCTGGGCGACGACGCGATCCGTAAGCGCGGATCGGTGGGCAAGGTGATCCCGACCGTCGCCGCCCGGGTGGTCGACGACGGCATGAACGACGTGCCGGTCGGCGAGATCGGGGAAATCGTCTATCGCGCACCGACGTTGATGAGCGGCTACTGGAACAACCCGGAAGCCACCGCCGAAGCGTTCGCCGGCGGGTGGTTCCACTCCGGGGACCTGGTACGGATGGACGCCGACGGCTACGTCTGGGTGGTGGACCGCAAGAAGGACATGATCATCTCCGGCGGCGAGAACATCTACTGCGCCGAGGTGGAGAACGTGCTGGCCGGTCACCCTCGTGTCGTCGAGGTCGCGGTGATCGGGCGCACCGACGAGAAGTGGGGCGAGGTGCCGATCGCGGTGGCCGCTGTAACGGAAGGCCACCTGCGTATCGAAGAGTTGGATGAGTACCTGACTGAGCGGCTTGCGAGGTACAAGCATCCCAAGGCGCTCGAGATCGTGGACGCCTTGCCGCGCAACCCCGCCGGGAAGGTGCTCAAGACTGAACTGCGGGTGCGGTACGGGATGCGAAAAGATATCGAAAGGCGTTCTGCGACAACAGAATCAACAACAGGAGAGGTAAGCTGACGGGGCTCAAAATGTTTGCCAGGTGCTGACAAAGTGTCAAATGTCGAGTTGCAGTACACACGCGGACGACCATCGGGTACATTCCTGTAGTCTCCGTTACTACCTGCCGGTAGGGAGCGCTGGGTCACATCCGTAGGGTCGGGCAAGGAGGAGGCGTGCAACACCATTCGCCGCAGCATTGCCTCGACGCGGGCGGCCCGTAGGTGAGGGGGCAATCGTGACGACATCTTCTCGTCCGCAGCTGCTGGGCTACGTTCGCGACCAGCTGGAGACACCGCTGACGATGATCGGCGGGTTCTTCCGGATGTGCGTGCTGATCGGCCGCGCGTTGTTCCGCCGACCGTTCCAGTGGCGCGAGCTGATTCAGCAGTGCTGGTTCATCATGCGGGTCGCGCTGCTGCCAACGATCATGGTCTCGATCCCGCTGACCGTGCTGCTGATCTTCACCCTCAACGTGCTGCTCGCTCAGTTCGGCGCCGCGGACCTGTCCGGCGCGGGCGCGGCGATCGGCGCGGTCACCCAGCTCGGTCCGCTGACCACGGTGCTGGTGGTGGCCGGTGCCGGCTCGACAGCTATCTGCGCCGACCTGGGCGCCCGCACCATCCGCGAGGAGATCGACGCGATGGAGGTGTTGGGCATCGACCCGATCCACCGTCTCGTGGTCCCCCGGGTGATCGCCGCGACCGTCGTCGCCACCCTGCTCAACGCCCTGGTGATCACCGTGGGACTGGTCGGTGGCTACCTGTTCGGTGTCTACCTGCAGAACGTGTCGGGTGGCGCTTATCTGGCCACGCTGACCACCATCACCGGCCTACCCGAGGTGATCATCGCGATGGTCAAGGCGGCGACCTTCGGGCTGATCGCCGGCCTGGTCGGCTGCTACCGCGGCTTGACGGTCAGCGGCGGTTCCAAGGGTCTGGGCACCGCCGTGAACGAGACCGTGGTGCTGTGCGTGGTCGCGCTGTACGCGGTCAACGTCATCCTGACCACCATCGGGGTGCGATTCGGGACGGGGCGCTGATGTCGACAGCTGTGGTAGTTCGGTCCCGGTTCCCCCGTGCGGTCGCCAATGTCAACAAGTACGCGGGCAGCGTCGGGCGGGGCATGGACACCACAGGTCAGATGGCCTGGTTCATCCTGCGCAGCATCGGGCTGATCCCGCAGACAATCGCGTCGTACCGCAAGGAGACGTTGCGCCTGATCGCCCAGATCGGTATGGGCACCGGTGCGATGGCCGTGGTCGGCGGCACCGCCGCGATCGTCGGTTTCGTGACCCTGTCGGGTAGCTCGCTGGTGGCCATTCAGGGTTTCGCGTCGCTGGGCAACATCGGCGTCGAGGTGTTCACCGGATTCTTCTCGGCGCTGATCAACGTCCGTATCGCCGGGCCCGTCGTCACCGGCATCGCGCTGGCGGCCACGGTCGGCGCCGGTGCCACCGCGGAGCTGGGCGCGATGCGGATCGCCGAAGAGATCGACGCCCTCGAGGTGATGGGCATCAACTCGATCTCGTACCTCACCTCCACCCGGGTGATCGCCGGCCTGGTGGTCATCATCCCGCTGTACGCGCTGGCGATGATCATGTCCTTCTTGTCCCCGCAGATCGTGACGACCGCGCTGTACGGGCAGTCGACAGGTACCTACGAGCATTACTTCCGAACGTTCCTCCGCCCCGACGACGTGTTCTGGTCGTTCCTGGAGGCGATCATCATCGCGTTGATCGTGATGGTGACGCACTGCTACTACGGCTACAACGCCGGCGGCGGGCCGGTCGGCGTCGGCGAAGCCGTGGGCCGATCCATGCGGTTCTCACTGGTATCGGTGCAGATAGTCGTCCTGTCCGCCGCGTTGGCGCTGTACGGCGTCAACCCTAACTTCGCACTGACGGTGTAGCGCCATGACTGGTCCAGGCAGACAGAACAAGATGCCGAGCACGCCCTACAAGACCATCGGCATCACCGCGCTGGTCGTCCTGCTGCTCGTGCTTTCGCTGGTGTACGTACAGTTCCGCGGCGGATTCACGTCCAAGGACAAGGTGACGATGTTCTCCGAGCGGGCCGGGTTGGTCATCGACCCCGGCTCGAAGGTCACCTACAACGGTGTCCAGATCGGCCGGGTCGGTGACATCACGGAGGTCTCCCGCAACGGGAAGCCGGCCGCGAAGTTCACGCTGGAGATCTACCCCCAGTACCTCGGGCCCAACGGCGTGGTGCCGGAGAACGTGGACACCCAGATCAAGGCCACCACTGTGTTCGGTGGCAAGTACGTGTCGCTGACGACGCCCAAGGACGACAAGGGCAACATC